>NZ_BACT01000529.1:0-12981 GCF_000333255.1 Methylobacterium sp. B1
GGGTTCGTTCTGGGAGGCCGGTGGCCGTACAGGGCCGCGGCGTCCGGGTCCAGGCCGGGCGCGGCACGGCTGGTATGGCGGGAAGCGTGGACAGCGCGACGGCGGCGCACCCGGATCCGTCGGGCCGTGCTATGAGGCCTTATGCGTTCCGACATCGATCTCGGCCTGACCGGCGAGCGCCCCGCGCTCCTCGACCTCACCGAACTGCTCGCCACGCGGCTTCTGGTCCAGGGCAATTCGGGGTCCGGCAAATCGCATTTGCTGCGGCGGCTGCTGGAGCAGAGCGCCGGCCTCGTGCAGCAGGCGATCATCGACCCCGAAGGCGATTTCGCCAGCCTCGCCGACCGCTACGGTCACGTGGTGGTCGAGGCGGACGGCGACGACGTCGCCCTGCAGCGCATCGCTGCCCGGGTGCGGACCCACCGGGTCTCGGTGGTGCTGTCGTTGGAAAATCTCGACGCCGACGGGCAGATGCGGGCCGCTGCGGCCTTCCTGGGCGGCCTGTTCGATGCCGACCGCGACCATTGGTACCCGATGCTGGTGGCCGTCGACGAGGCGCAGCTCTTCGCCCCAGCGGCGGCCGGCGAGGTCTCGGACGAGGCCCGGCGCCTCTCGCTCGGCGCGATGACCAACCTCATGTGCCGCGGCCGCAAGCGCGGCCTCGCCGGCATCATTGCGACGCAGCGCCTCGCCAAGCTCGCCAAGAACGTCGCGGCCGAGGCCTCGAACTTCCTGATGGGCCGGACCTTCCTCGACATCGACATGGCCCGCGCCGCCGACCTGCTCGGCCTGGAGCGCCGGCAGGCCGAGACGTTCCGCGATCTACCGCGCGGGCATTTCGTGGCCCTCGGCCCGGCCCTGTCGCGGCGCCCGCTGACCATCGCGGTCGGACCGACCCAGACCGTGAGCCGGAGTTCCTCGCCGGTCCTCGTCCCCCTCCCCGACGCCCTGGAAGACGCCCGCGCGCTGATCCTCACGGCAAGCCCGGAGGAGATCGTGGCGCCGTTGGCGCCACGCCCGAAGCCGCGCCCCACTCCGGCGCCGGACGTGCTCGTCCAGCTCGCCAATTACCGGCCGCCGGTGCCCGCCGAGGAGCCGGAGGAGGAGCCCATGGACCCGGAGGCTCGCGAGGCGGCCCTCGCCGAGGTTCTGGCCTCCGTGCTGGCGGATGCCGACGCCGCCGCCTGCACGCCCGCGACGCTCTATCAGGACTTCACCGTCCGCTGCCGCATCCGCCGCCTACGGGGCGACACGATGGGCCTGCCCGAGTTCAAGCGGCGACTCGCCGTGGCGCGGGCCGAGGCCGGGGGCGCGGTGGCGGACAATTCCGGCTGGGAGCAGGCCCAGGCGATCGCGGCGAGCCTGCCGGACGATCTCGCCGGCCTGTTCCTGGTGGTCGCCCGGGCCGCCATCGAGGGTGCCCCCTGCCCGACCGACACCATGCTGGCCGAGGCCTACGGCACCAGTTCGGGCGGCCGGGCGCGGCGGATGCTGGCCTATCTCGAGGAGCGCGGCGCCATCGTCACCCGCAAGGACCTGCGCGGCGCGCCGATCATCGCGGTGCCGGATCTCGGCGTCGAGACCGGACCGGGCGAGCCGCAGATGCTGCCCGGCGGGACCGAAGCGGCGGGTGGTTTAGCCGGGGCGGGCTCGCGTCCGAACGCACGGCTATCGCGCGCGCCGCGACGGGGCGAAGCGGCGCGCGGTGCCGCCGGACGGTGTGCCTCTGCTCGCGCCGACCGTCGCGGACGCCCGGTCAGACGCCCCGGGCCATCTCCAGCTTGGCGAGTTCCACCGCGGCCCGCAGCTCGATCTCGGCCATCAGGCCGTCCAGCCGCGGATCTCCCGACAGGCCCGCACGCTCGTTCAGCCGGCCGGCGATGGCGCGCAGCTCCTGCGGTGCGACGCGGCCACCGAGAAGCGCCGCCTTCAGTCGGTCGAGACCATCGAGAAGGTCGTGGCCGCGCTGGGCCGAGCGCCGCCGCCGCTCCTGGGGTGTATCGGCCTCGGACTGGAGAAGCAGGACCGCGTCCAGCCCGGCCAGCGTCGCGGCGGCTGCCGGCGCACCGGCCCCCGTCCCGGGAGCCGGGGCCGCACCGAGGCTGAAGCCGGCGCCCCCCTCGGGCTTCCGGGGGGCCGCGACGCCGCCGGCACTCTGGATCGGCTGGCGAGTCTCGACACGCATGATCCGGTTCGCGTTGCTCCAAGCGCCCCCGCGCAGAACCCGAAACTCGGCCGCCAGGGTTAAGCGCGGGTAAACGAGGCGGCAGAAGCTGCCGGGTCGGCAGGTTCGGTCCCGGTGCGCCGGAACGCGCCGCCGGGGACCCGGAGCGAAAAATACCATTCCTTCAAAGCCTTGCCGCACCGGCTCGACTGGCACGGCCCTGGCAGGATGGCGGCAGGTCCGTTCTTGGTCGAAAATCCGGCATGCGCCCGCGTCACGCGTTCTGTCCCCTCCGGTTTCTGCTCGGTGTCGTCGCGGGCGCCCTGCTGCTCGCCGCCCTGCCCGGGCCGGCGCTGGCCCTGTCGCGCGTCAAGGACCTCGCCTCCATCGAGGGCGTCCGCCAAAATCAGCTCGTCGGCTACGGGATCGTGGTCGGCCTCAACGGCACCGGCGACACGCTCAACAACATCCCGTTCACCAAGCAGTCGCTGCAGGCGATGCTGGAGCGCCTCGGCGTCAACACCCGCGGCGCCACGATGCGGACGCAGAACCTCGCCGCCGTGATGGTGACGGCGAGCCTGCCGCCCTTCGCCGCGCAGGGCACGCGGATCGACGTGACGGTCTCGTCTCTGGGCGACGCCAAGTCCCTCCAGGGCGGCACCCTGCTGGTGACGCCGCTCCTCGGCGCCGACGGCGAGGTCTACGCCCTGGCGCAGGGATCGGTGGCGATCGCGGGATTCTCGGCCGAGGGCGATGCCGCCAAGATCACCCGGGGCGTTCCGACGAACGGCAGGATCTCCAACGGCGCCAATATCGAGCGCGAGATCGCCTTCAAGCTGAACGACGCACGCGCGCTGCGGCTCTCCCTGCGCAATCCCGACTTCACGACCTCGAAGCGGATCGCCGCCGCGATCAACGATTTCATGGGCGCCGACACCGCCGAGCCCACCGATCCGGCAACCGTCACGATCCAGATCCCGACCCGCTACAACGGCAACATGATCCGGCTGATCACCGAGGTGGAGCAGTTGAAGGTCGAGCCGGACCAGACCGCCCGGGTCGTCGTCGACGAGCGCTCCGGCATCATCGTCATGGGCCGGGACGTGCGCGTCTCCACGGTGGCGATCGCGCAGGGCAATCTCACCGTGACCATCACGGAACAGCCGCAGGTGAGCCAGCCGGCGCCGCTGTCCAATGGCCGCACCGTGGTGGTGCCGCGCACCGGCGTGAAGGTCGATACCGGCGACGGCAACAAGCTCGCCCTGGTCAAGGAGGGTGTCAGCCTGCGCGAGCTGGTCGACGGCCTCAACGCGCTGGGTGTCGGCCCGCGGGATCTGATCTCGATCCTGCAGGCGATCAAGGCCGCCGGCGCGCTTCAGGCCGACATCGAGCTGATGTGATCAACCGGACCTGGAGGGTCGAACCATGCTGCAACTCGCCAGTCTCGCGGCCAATGCCGCCGGCATCGGGACCTCGGTCGCCGGGAGCGCCGTCGACGGGGTCATCAAGTCGGCCAGCAAGGCCAAGGCTTGGAAGACCGCCACCGAGTTCGAATCGATGTTCTTGGAGAACAGCCTGGATCGGCTGACCCAATCGGACGGCACCGAGGGACCGCTGGGCGAGAACGGCACCGGCGGCGGTGTCTATCGCTCGATGCTGACCAAGGAATACGCGACCCAGATCGTGAAGAGCGGCGGCGTCGGCATCGCCGATTCGATTTTCCGTGAGATCATGAAGATGCAGGGTGCGGCGAGCGAGGGAGCGACCAATGCAAAGGGCTGAACCGCTGCGCGTCGCGGACCGGGTCACCGCCGAGGCCCTGGTGGCCGGCGTGCTCGGCAACATGGCCGCCCTGGAGGCCGTGCTCGCCGAGGAGGCTGCCTTCGTCCGGGAGGGCCGCCTGCAGGAGGGCGTCGCCGCGGCCGAGCCGAAGGCCGCGCTGGCCGCCGCCTACATGCAGGGCCTCGAGGTCGCGAAGGCGAACGCCGTCGCGCTGAAGCGCTTCCATCCCGACGGGGTCGAGGCCCTGCGCACGGCCCATCGCCGTTTCACCGCGGCCGTGGAGGCCAACCAGACGGTGCTCGCCAGCGCCAAGACCGTATCGGAAGGGCTGATCAAGACCCTGGCGGAGGAGATCGGCCGGGCTCAGCTGCCGTCCGGCTACGGCCGGCAGATTCCGGCCCCCTCCCCGTACGGCCGCGGTGTGCGCAGCGGACCGCTGGTCCTCTCGCGCAACCTCTGAGCCGCGTCTCAACGGCGGCCGGTGCCGATTCGAAGGTAGGTCCGCACCTCGCCGAGATCCGTGTCCGCGCGGTTGTCGATCGCGAGGCGGCCGGCGACGGCCGGCGCCGCCGCCACGCCATGCCCCGCGCCCAGATCCGCTCCCGCCGTGACGCGGCCCGAGATGCGGATGCAGCCGCCGCTCCCCGGCAGGCGCACGAAGCCCGGCCCCTTGGAGGGGCACGGCACAGGACCGGGCGTCTTGGGCAGGTCCCGGAGATCGAGGGCGGCGGCCGTCCCGGCGCCGGACAGGCCCGCCGCCATGAGAGCCGCCATAACCGCCAGCATGCGGAGCCGGCCGCGCATCTCAGGCGGCCTGGCGCGCGAGATTCCGGTGAAGCTGGTCGATGTACTGCTCGACCTCGCCGATGAACGGATCGAGATCCGGCTCGTGGATGCGCAGACGGGCGAGGTCGCGCAACAGGATGTCGAGGGCGATGGCGCGCTCGCCGGGATGGGCATAGCCCGCAAGATACGCGTCGACGGCCTGTTCCACCATCCCGATCGCGCCGATCCGCGGCGCGATCCCGAGGCGAAGGACGAGTTCGATGGGTCCGGGCAGCGACATGCCGACCTCTCCTCGATCGAATCACGGCGCGTGGGCGCGTCCGCACGCCGCGGTTCAATCCCGGAAAACGGCAAGACTATGGTCGCTCGGGCCGATCGTGGATCTTTCGGATACCGGCCGCGCTCGGTCGGGGACCAATCTCCGTGAACGATCAGCTGATGTAGTTCACCAGTGACAGCTTGGAGAGCGTCGAGGTTACCTGATAGCTGGCCTGGAGCCGGTTCTGCACGTCGAGCAGCTTGGTGATCACCTCCTCGGGGGAGGCCTGCTCGATTCCGTCCAGGGTGTTCTGGACGGTGTTCTGGGTGGCCTTGTTGGTCGTACTGGCGTTCGAGAGGCGCGCCGACGCGATGGTCAGTTGCGTGACCGTGTCCTGGACGCTGGGGGTCTGGCTGGCGGAAGCCAGCAGCCCGCCGGCCTTGGTCGCGACGGCCTGATAGGTGTTGTAGGTGCTGGCATCGTTCGTGGTCGGCAGGGCGTAGGCCATGGTCGCCAAGCCCGCCAGCACGTTCTGGATCTCGGGCGTGTTGGCCCGCGCTCCCGTGCCGACGGTGCCGGTCGCGCTGACCTGGACCGACTGGGTATCGATCGCAGAGGTCGGCTCCGGCGGCGTCTTGGACGTGTCGTAGGTGTTCTCGCCCTGGTACCAGAGCACCGTCGTGTTCGGGTCGGGGCTTGCATATCCGACCGGGTTGGTTCCGGAATAGACGACCCGCTGGGGGATCACGCCGTTTCCGCCCGGCCCCCCGTTCACGGACCCGCTGAAGAACTGCGTCGCCGCGTCGGCTGTAGCCTTCACCGCCAGCGTGCTGCTCGCCGCGCCCGTCAGCGCCTTCGTGAGGGTATCGGAGAGGTTCTTCATCGTTTCGGCGGAGTTGGCGCCGATCGCGAAGGTGGAGTTCGAGCCCGCAACCACGCTGGTCGCTGCGGTCAGCGTGATGGTCGTGGACGTCCCCTCGGGTGTCACCAGCGAGAAGCTGATGCTGTCGCCGGGGGCCGGCTGAGCGCTCGCGCTCGTCAGATTGACGGTCAGGGTCGCCGGGACCGTGCTCGAGACGGAGGCGGTCAGAGCCCCCGTGGCCGTCGCGGTGCTGCCGAGGGTGAAGCCGAAATTGCCGCGCGTCCCGGGGTTCGATTCCTCCGTGACCTGGATCGGGATCGCCGTCGACGCGCTCTGCGTCAGCCGGCCGTTCCCCTGGGTGCCCAGCTGTGCGCTGACCCGCTCGTTGATGACATCCGTGAGGCCGTCGAGCGTTTGGCCGGTCGAGTCGGTCGATCCGTTGAGGATCGTGTTCGCATCGAGCACCGGCTGGGTCTCGGTGTTGGTCCCACCGAACAGGTAATTGCCCGCCGCCGACTGATTGAGCGTGTCGAGCACCGTCTGGAGGTTGGCCAGCGCCGTCGCGCGGCCGGACACGGAGTTCGCCGCCACGCTCTGCAGGCCGTTCTGCAAGGTCGACGCGGTGCTCGTCCCGATACTCGCCACCTGTGACAGGCTCGTCACCGCCAGGTTGGTCCGGGTCTGGGCCGCGGTGATGCCGCTGGCATAGCCGTTGAGGGCGCTCAAGGTGGCCTGAGCCGCCAGCGCTGTGGAGCGACCGGAGCCGAGCCCGCCATAGGTCTGCGAGACCTGACCGCTGGAGAGCTGGTTCGACAGGTCGTTGAGCTGGTTCTTCAGCGTCAGGAGCTGCGAGGCGTTGCGATTCGTGATGTACGAGCCGGCCGCGAAGGGGGTGATCGTCGTCATGATCAGATCTGCAGCAGCTGGTTGAGCATGTCGCGGGCCGCCGTCAGCACCCGGGCGTTGGCGCCGTAGGCGGTCTGCAAAGCGATCAGATTCGACATCTCCTGGTCGATATTGACGCCCGCCCCGGCGGAGAACCGGCTTTGGGCGGTGGAGAGCGCCGTCTGCTGGGTGTCGTCGATCGCCGACGCGTTCGCGGAGGCCGCCCCCTGGGTCGAGACGATGTCCTGCGCGAAGCCGATCACGGTGGCATTGTAGGGCGCCGAGACACCGCCGATGCCACTGGACGACGAGAAGGTCTGCTGGGTGGAGGTCAGCGCCGAGAACAGCTTCTGGGCGCGTGACCCGGAGGCGCTGGGATCGGTGGCGCTCGTCTGGGTGAGCGCCGCCGTGTTTCCGGACAGGGCGGCATTGACCGTGATGCGCTGGGCGAATCCGGTGAGCTGCGAGCCATTGTCGAGCGAGCCGGTGTAGAGCTTGTTGGGCGTACCGTCGACGAACAGGGCGAGCGACGGGTTGCCCGAGGTCAGGTCACTGACCGACGACATCGGGGTGATGTTGGCCGTCGCCGACGTCACCGTGTCGGAACTCCCGGCCGCCGGCCCGATCACCAGAGCGGCGCCGGTCCCCGAAGCCGCAACTTTGGCGGAGAGACCGAGATTCCCGAGGGCCGTGTTGATCGCGCCGGCGTAGTCCGATCCGCTGCTCGGAATCTTGAACGTCTGGACGAGGGCCGTAGAATCCTTGGTCTGGCTCGCGGGGACTGACGTGGCGTCATCGTTGGACGCGACCAGGATGACGTTGCGCACCGTGCCGTTCACCGTCACCGGGAAGGTCAGGGTGTTGCCCGGCTGGATGCCGGTCAGGTCGATGGACGTCTGCGTGCCGTTGGACGTGCCGGTGACGGTCTTGTCGCTGAGCGCGCTGGCCAGGCCGGCCGCGAGGTCGTCCAGCTGACGTTGCGCCTGCGGCAGGGTCTGGTCGCGCAGTTCGATCCCGGCGGCCAAGCTCCCGGAGCGCAGCACGCCGGGGGCGCCGAGATCGATCTTGCCGCCGCCCGGCAGCGTGGCCGTGATGGTGCCGACCGTGCGCTGCGTCGGATCGGTGGAATAGGCGGAATTGGCGTCGAGGATCCCGCGTCCGTCGAAGCTGAGCGTCGCCGCGTTTCCGTGATCCACCAGTGTGACCCCCGACCGGGTCATCACCGAGACCGTTCCGTCCCTCTGATCGGACGTCTGGACATCCATGTAACTGGACAGGCTGTTGATCGCCTGGTCGCGCTGGTCCTGAAGGGCGGTCAGCGTGGTGCTGTCGGTGTTGTTCTGAATCTTGCCGTTCAGGGTCGCGATGTTGGCCAGCAGCGTGCTGGCGGCGCTCGTATCGCTGCCCAGTTGCGATTCGATGCCGGTACGCAGGTTCTGAACCGTGCCGGCGGAACTGTTGATCAGGCTCGCGAGCGCGGAGGCGTTGCCCAGCACCGTCGTGCGGGCGGCCGCCGAGGTCGGATTCGCCGCGAGTTCCTGAAGCGACTGCGTGAAGGTGTTCAGCGTGCCGTCGAGGGAGGTCGAACTGCCCGGCGTCCCGTAGAGGGCATCGAGCTGGGTGGCGATGCCGGCCTTGGTGCTGGTGTAGGCAGCCCCCGATGTCTCCAGCCGCAGCTGGTTCAGGGCCGCAGCGTCGAAGCTGCGGGTGATCGTCCCGACGGCGACACCCGAATTGTTGGTGCCGGTGGCGACCGTCGAGACCGTCCGCTTGACGTAGCCCGCAGTCCCCGCATTGGCGACGTTCTGCGAGACGATGTTGATGGCCGCCTGCGTGGCGGCCAAACCCGCGGTCGCGGTCGAAATCGCGTTCAGCGACATATCACGGCCTCCGCGTCGCGAGCCCCGGCCTCAATCAGCGAATCACGTTCAGCAGGTCAGACATCATCGTCTGCGCCGTCGACATGACCCGCGTGTTCGCAGAGTACGCCTGCTGGGTTACGATCATCTTAGAAAATTCGCTGGCAATGTCGGTATTGGATTGCTCGATGCTGGCACCATTGATCGTGCTGCCGTTGAGACCGGTGAGCGGCGGCCCGGAATCGGCCGTCTGCAGATAATTCCCCTTCCCGTCGGCCTTCAGCCCGTCGGGATCGGCGAATTGCGAGATGCCCACGGTCGCGACGGGAATCACCGAACCGTTCGAGAATGTGCCGTTGATCTTGCCGTCCTCACCCACGGCGACGCTCATCAGGGTGCCGGCACTGTTGCCGCTCTGGCTTAGCGCCTTGGTGGTCACGGCACCGCTGGCATCCGCGTATTGGGTCAGGCCGCCGCTGATATCCAGGCTGAGCGACGAGAAGGTATAGTCGCCGATCTGCACGCCGGTCAGCGGTACCGGCGTGGTGGAGGCCGGGCTCGTGAGCTTACCGGTTGAGTCGAACGTGAAGGCCGGCCCGGTCTGCGTCCAAGACGGCGTGTCGGTGGTGCTGCTGTTGTAGTACAAGTCCCACGACGAGGGCGAGGTGCCGGCCGTCGTCGTCTGAACCCAGCGCATGCTGATCGTCACCGGTGCCCCGGTCGTGGTGTAGCCCGTGATCGATGGACCGGCGATGCTGTTGGGTGGCTGAGCCGAGGCGCTCACCGTGGGCGTGGCCGGCAGGTTGGCCGAATACGTGATCGTCTTCGTCTCTTGCGCCGGAAGAGTCAGGTTGCCGATGTTGACGGGGCCCGTGCTGGTGACCTGACCGGTCGTGGGATCGAGGTTGGTCCCGGTCAGGTACCCACCCGCGCCGTTGACCAGATAACCGTCCTTGTCCTGCGAGAAGTCGCCGCGACGCGTGTAGACATTCGCGCCGCTGAAGGTTGGCGAATTGTTCGCGTCACCGGTCTTCTGCACCACGGTGAAGAAACCGGTGCCGCTGATCGACATGTTGGTCGGTACGCTGGACGAGACCACGTTGCCGGCAATCGTGTTCGTCAGCTGCGACTGGGCCAGGACGGATCCGGCGACCTCGCGTTTCGGCGTCGTCTCGGCCATCAGATCGACGAAGCTGGTGTCGATGCGCTTGTAGCCGGTCGTCTGCGAGTTCGCGATGTTCCCGGAGATGTTGCTGATGGCATAGGACTGCGCCTGGAGACCGGAGACCGAGGTCTGCAGGGCGGAAAAAAGATCCATGGCGAACGATCCCAATACGCGCCGCTCTGGCCCGCAGGCTCGATGCGCCGCAACCGGCATGCCAGGGCTAAGTCTTTGATATTTCGGAGCCGCGGCGTTCCGAACCCGGCAGGGTTCGCCGGGCGCGGCGGCGGTCCCGGCAGATCCTGCCGGGTGGGGTCCACGCCCGGTCAGACGCGATCGGGCCGCGTTTACGCGGTGTTATTCCACACGCGCGAAGATACGGCCGGGCCAGGGCCACGCGCGGTGCGTCCTGACCGGAAGCGTCGAACGGATACGGATTTCGGATCTCGGGATCATGCGGGCGAAACGGACGAGCCTCGTCCACATCATCTACTTCTCACGCCTGAACCTGTCGTCCGAACCGGCGAAGAGGTCCGAGCAGATCAATGAAATCGGCCGGACCGCCCAGAAGAAGAACGAGTTTGCGGTGATCACAAGCTTCCTGGTCATCGAGGGAAATTTCGCCTGCCAGGTGATCGAAGGCGAGCGCTCGTCGGTGCACGAGACCTTCGACCGGGTGAGCGCGGACAGCCGCCACCGGGATGTCCAGATCAGCGAGTGGCGCGAGATCGCCAAGCGCGAGTTCGTCCACTCGTTCAAGAGCGCGCAGCGTACCGCCGGCAACGACACGCTGTTTGCGAAGGCCAACCTTCTGCCGATGCTCCAGCGCGGCACGCCGAAGGCATCCGCGATCCACGGGCTTTGCCTGTCGCTCCAATCCGACGCGATGTCCCGTCAGGGCATCGACCATCTTTTCATCTGAGCCGCGCCGATGTCCGAGAGCGATACGCCCCCGATCCTCATCGTCGACGATCAGGAGAAGCTTCTCCGGCTGATCGTGATGCTGATGACACGCATCGGCTTCCCGGATGTCGAGGGCGTCACCAGCGCGACGGAGGCCCTGGAGCGGATGCGGCAGCGCCGCTACGCTCTGGTGATCTCCGACCTCGATATGGAGCCGATGGACGGGCTCAGCCTGCTGCGCGAGATCCGGGCCGACGACGCGCTGATGAACACGCCCTTCATGCTCACCGAATCGTCCTTCGACTTCGAGGACATCAACCTCGCCCACCAGGCGGGCGCGGACGCCTTCATCCTCAAGCCGTTCGACATGGCGGTGTTGAAGTCGAAGCTGAAGCAGGTGCTCAACCGCAAGCCGCGCAAACGCGAAATGCCGATCGCCTCGGAGTCGAGTCTGAGCGTCGAATTCCCGATGCTCGGCAAGTTCTGACGCGGCCCTGGCGTCGCGGGGGCGGCACAGCGGTCCGGGCAGCGCCGCCGCGATGAGCGTTGCGCCGCCGGATTGTCACGCCGCGCGCGCGACGACGCGCGGCGCCCGCCGTCGGAGCGGGGCTCCGGACCGGCTCACACCGCCCGCTTCTGATAGTCCTTCACATCGGTGAAGCGCACCGCCGGGTAGCGCTCCTCTTCGTAGCGCAGCGAGAACGCCGTGGTCGCCATGAAGACCGGGGCCCCGTCGAGGTCCTTGGCCATGGCCGAGCCGTGCGAATCGACGAACTTGTCGAGTTCCGTCTCCGAGTCGGACGACACCCAGCGGCAGACCGAGAACCGCGAGGTCTCGTAATCCACCGGCAGGCCGTACTCGGCCTGGAGCCGTTCCTTGAGCACGTCGAGCTGGAGCGCGCCGACCACGCCGACGATCGCCTGGCTGCCGTCCTGCGGCACGAAGACCTGGACGACGCCTTCCTCGCCCATCTGCTGCAGCGCCTCGCGGAGCTTCTTGGCCTTCATGGCGTCGGTGAGCTTGATCCGGCGCAGGATCTCGGGCGCGAAGCTCGGCACGCCGCGGAACACGAGGTCCTCGCCCTCGGTGAGCGTGTCGCCGATCCGCAGCGTGCCGTGGTTCGGGATGCCGACCACGTCGCCGGCATAGGCCTCGTCGGCGATGGCCCGGTCCTGGGCGAAGAAGAATTGCGGCGCCGAGAGCGAGATCGGCTTGCCGGTGCGCACCAGCCGGGCCTTCATGCCCCGGTTGAGCTTGCCCGAGCAGACCCGCATGAAGGCGATCCGGTCCCGGTGGTTCGGGTCCATGTTTGCCTGGATCTTGAACACGAAGCCGGTCATCCGCGGCTCGGTCGGCTCGACGAGGCGCTTGTCGGCGTCCTGGCCGCGGGGCGGCGGGGCCACCTTGGCGAGACCGTCGATGAGGTCGCGCACGCCGAAATTGCGCAGCGCCGAGCCGAAGAACACCGGCGTCAGGTGTCCCTCGCGGAACGCGTCGAGGTCGAAGGGCTTCAGGCCGCCCTCGGCCAGCTCCACCTCCTCGCGCCACGCGTCCGCCGCGCCGTCCTCGGTGAGCAGCTCGTCGAACAGCGGGTCGTCCGGGCCGGACACCGCCACCATCCCGGCATCCTCGGCGGCGTCGAGCCGGCGCACGCGGTTGCCGCCGAGTTCGTAAGTTCCCGAGAAGTTGCGCCCGGTGCCGATCGGCCACGTCACCGGGGCGACGTCCAGCGCCAGCGTCTTCTCGATCTCGTCGAGCAGCTCGAACGGGTCCCGGGCCTCGCGGTCGAGCTTGTTGATGAAGGTGACGATCGGGATGTCGCGGAGGCGGCAGACCTCGAACAGCTTGCGGGTGCGCGCCTCGATGCCCTTCGCCGCATCGATCACCATGACGGCCGAATCGACCGCCGTGAGCGTCCGGTAGGTGTCCTCCGAGAAGTCCTCGTGGCCGGGCGTATCGAGGAGGTTGAAGACGCAATCGCCGTACTCGAAGGTCATCACCGAGGTGACCACCGAGATGCCGCGCTCCTTCTCGATCCCCATCCAGTCGGACCGGGTCGAGACCCGGTTGCGCTTGGCCTTGACCTCGCCGGCGAGCTGGATCGCGCCCCCGAACAGGAGCAGCTTCTCGGTGAGCGTGGTCTTGCCCGCGTCCGGGTGGGAGATGATCGCGAAGGTGCGCCGCCGCGACACCGGATCGGCCGGCCTCGCCTCGGTCTTGGTCTGCATCAGCATGGAGCGAACGCTCTGGATCGGCGGAACGTGGTGGTGCGCGGCGCGGCATTCGCGCGGTCTCGGGATCGTGTAGCGGCAGCCCCG
>NZ_BACT01000528.1:0-2371 GCF_000333255.1 Methylobacterium sp. B1
CGGCCAGCAGCAGCGCGTGGCGCTGGCCCGCGCCCTCGTCACCGGCCCGAAGGTGCTTCTGCTCGACGAGCCGCTCTCGGCGCTCGATCCGTTCCTGCGGGTGCGGATGCGGGTCGAGTTGAAGCGGATCCAGACCGAGCTGGGCCTCACCTTCATCCACGTCACCCACAGCCAGGAGGAGGCGATGGCGCTCTCCGACCTCGTGGTGGTGATGAATGCCGGGCGGATCGAGCAGGCCGCCGACCCGCGCACCGTGTTCGAGCGGCCGGCGACCGCCTTCGTGGCCCGGTTCATCGGCGGCCACAACGTGATCCGCCTGCCCGACGGGCTCATCGCCGTGCGGGCGGACCGGATGCGCCTCGGCGCCGAGGCCGGCCCCGCCGCGCGGCCGGCCCGGGTGGTGGCTGTCGAGTACCAGGGCACCAGCGTCCATGTCGGCCTCGACGCAGAGGGGCTGGAGCGCGCGCCTGAGAGCCCCGCCGCCCTCACGGCGATCCTCAGCGACGCGGATTTCGCGGCCCGCCCGCTGCGCCCGGGCGACACGATTCCGGTCGGCTGGGACGCGGCCGCCGCCCACCGCCTCGACGCGTAACCGGTACGGAGACGACGATGGATGCTTTCTCGAAGCCGAGCCGGCGCACGCTCCTGAAGGGGGCCGCCGCGCTGGCCGCGACGCCGGTCACCGGCTTCCCGGCGGTGCACGCCGCCGAGCCGGTGACCCTGCGCTACCTCGGCACCGCGGTGAACCAGTCCGCCGACATCGCCAGGAAGGTGAAGGAGGATCTGGGCCTCACCATCGAGTACATACCGGTGGTGACCGACGAGGTGACCAAGCGCGTCGTCACCCAGCCGAATTCCTTCGACCTGGTCGACACCGAGTATTTCAGCCTCAAGAAGATCCTGCCCTCCGGCAACCTCCAGGGCATGGACGCCAAGCGGATCAAACTGGCCGACAAGATCTCGTCGATCTTCACCAAGGGCGAGGTGGGGGGCCGGAAGATCGGCGATCAGGGCACGGCCCCCCGGAAGGTCTTCTATCTGGAGGGCCAGGATTCGAAAAAATTTGCCGGCGAACAGACCGAGTGGATCTCGCTGATCCCCACCGTCTACAACGCCGACACGCTGGGCATCCGGCCGGACCTGATCAAGATCCCGGTGACGAGCTGGAAGGAGCTCCTGAACCCGGCCTTCAAGGGCAAGGCCTCGATCCTCAACATCCCGTCGATCGGCATCATGGACGCCGCGATGGTGGTGGAGGCCTCCGGCGACTACACCTACGGCGACAAGGGCAACATGACGCGCCCTGAGATCGACCGCACCATCAAGGTGCTGATCGAGGCCAAGCGCGCCGGCCAGTTCCGCGCCTTCTGGCAGGACTTCAACGAATCCGTGAACCTGATGGCCTCGGGCGAGACGGTGATCCAGTCGATGTGGTCGCCCGCCGTCACGAAGGTGCGCGCGCAGGGCGTGCCCTGCACCTACCAGCCGCTGAAGGAGGGCTACCGGGCCTGGGCCTCGGGCTTCGGCATCCCCAAGACCCTGAGCGGCAAGAAGCTCGATGCCGCCTACGATTTCATCAATTGGTTCCTGTCCGGCTGGGCCGGGGCCTACCTGAACCGGCAGGGCTACTACTCGGCGGTGCTGGAGACCGCACAGGCGAACATGCAGCCCTACGAATGGGCCTTCTGGATGGAGGGCAAGCCCGCCGAGAAGGACATCCTCGGTCCCGACGGCACCCTGATCGAGAAGGCCGGCGCCACCCGCGACGGCGGCTCCTTCGACGCGCGGATGGGCGCGGTCGCCTGCTGGAACGCCGTGATGGACGAGAACACCTACATGGTGCGCAAGTGGAACGAGTTCATCGCGGCGTGAGGGCGGTGGGCGCCCCCTCTCCGTCCTTCTCACTCCGCGGGCCCTCGGAGACGCCCGTCCTGCGCGGCCACGCGGCTGCCGGATGGAACGCGGGTCCCCTCTCCCGCACGGGAGAGGGGGCGCGGTGCGCCTCGCGGGAGCCGATGTGTGAACATCGGAGCCCGCAGAGGGGGAGGGAAGCGGCGGCGCGCGTGGGGTGAATCCGATGACCGATCTCGCCCTGCCCGCCGCCGAGACCGCCGCGCGGACCGCAGCGCCCACCGTTGCGGGCCGCCCGCGCCGCCGCACCCTCGCCTATCTCCAGGCCGCGCCGCTGGCCCTCGTCTTCCTCGTCTTCCTGGTGGTGCCGCTGGTGCTCACCGGGATCGTCTCGCTGTGGGAGTACAACGAGTACGAGATCATCCCGGCGCTGACCCTGCAGAACTACGCCGACGTCTTCGACGGCTGCCTGTCCGCCGACCTCTGCACCACGCTGCGCACCTATCTCTCGACGGGAAGT
>NZ_BACT01000527.1:0-9170 GCF_000333255.1 Methylobacterium sp. B1
GCCGGCCCTCGACATGTCAGCCGCCGCGGGATCCTCGGCGGCGCCGGCGCTCTCGTTCTGGCCCTCTCGCTGCGTCCGGCGCGAGCCGACGAGACCCAGACCGCCGAGCAGAAGGCCCAAAAATTCGGCGCCGACGGCATGCCGCACGGCTGGCGCGACGATCCGAAGATCTTCGTCGCCATCGCGCCGGACGGCACCGTCACGGTGACCAACCACCGTTCCGACATGGGCCAGGGCATCCGGACCTCGGTGGCCTTCACGGTCGCCGACGAGCTGGAGGCCGACTGGTCGAAGGTGAAGGTGGTCCAGGCCTGGGGTGACGAGACCCGCTTCGGCAACCAGGACACCGACGGCTCGCGCTCGACCCGCCACTTCTTCCAGCACTTCCGCCACGCCGGCGCCGCCGCGCGGCTGATGCTGATCCAGGCCGCGGCCAAGCAATGGGGCGTGCCGGCCTCCGAGGTGACGGCGGTCAACCACACCCTGACCCACGCCAAGTCGGGCCGCACCCTCGGCTACGGGGCCGTGGCCCAGGCCGCCGCCGAGCTGCCGGTGCCCACCGACGTCAAGCTGAAGGACCCCAAGGACTTCCGCTACATCGGCACCGGCAAGGTCGGGCTGATCGACAATTTCGACATCACCACCGGCAAGGCCGTCTACGGCCTCGACACCAAGCTCGACGGGATGCTCTACGCGGTCGTCGCGCGCCCGGCCGTCTATGGCGGCACGGTGAAGTCCTTCGACGACAGCGAGGCCATGAAGGTCCCGGGCGTCGTGAAGATCTTCAAGATCGACGGCGGCACGATCCCGTCCGAGTTCATGCCGCTCGGCGGCGTCGCGGTGGTCGCCAAGAACACCTGGGCGGCCCTGAAGGCGCGGGACGCCCTCAAGATCACCTGGGACGACGGTCCGAACGCCGGCTACGACACGGACGCGTTCCGCAAGGAGCTGGAGGCCGCGGCCCGCAAGCCCGGCAAGGTCGTGCGCACGCAGGGCGACGTCGACGGCGCCCTCGCCAAGGCCAAGACCAGGGTCGAGGCCGAGTACTTCGTGCCCCACCTCGCCCAGGCGCCGATGGAGCCCCCGGCCGCGGTGGCCCGCGTGAAGGATGGGTTCTGCGAGGCCTGGGCCTGCACGCAGGGTCCGCAGGCGGCCAACGACCGCCTGATGAAGGCGCTCAAGCTGCCCGACGACAAGGTCAAGGTAAACGTGACGCTGCTCGGCGGCGGGTTCGGGCGCAAGTCGAAGCCCGACTACGTGGTCGAGGCGGCGCTCTGCTCGCAGGCCGTGGGCGGCGCCCCGGTGAAGCTCGCCTGGACCCGCGAGGACGACCTGCACCACGGCTTCTACCACACGATCTCGGTGGAGCATCTGGAGGCCGGCCTCGACGACAAGGGCATGCCGGTGGCGTGGCTGCACCGCTCGGTGGCGCCGACGATCGGCTCGATCTTCGCGCCCGATCCGAAGCACGAGCTGCCATTCGAGCTCGGGATGGGGCTGGTCAACACGCCGCTGAACATCCCGAACATGCGGCTGGAGAACCCCGAGGCTGCCGCCCATGTCCGCATCGGCTGGTTCCGCTCGGTGTCGAACATCCCGCACGCCTTCGCGATCCAGTCCTTCGTGTCGGAGCTGGCGCACGCCGCCGGCCGCGAGCCGAAGGAGTACCTACTCGACCTCATCGGACCCGATCGCAAGATCAGCCCGACCGAGATCGGCGACGTCTGGAACTACGGCGAGGACCCGAAGCGCTACCCGATCGAGACCGGCCGCCTGCGCGGCGTGATCGAGGCGGCCGCCAAGGGGGCGGGCTGGGGGCGGCAGATGCCCAAGGGCACCGGCCTCGGCATCGCCGGCCACTACAGCTTCGTCACCTACACGGCGGTGGCGGCCGAGGTGGAGGTCGACGACAAGGGCCAGGTGAAGGTGAAGGCGATCGACATCGCGGTCGATTGCGGGCCGCAGGTGAACCCGGAGCGCATCCGCTCGCAGATGGAGGGCGCCGTGGTCATGGGGATGGGGCTCGCCCTGACCTCCGAGATCACCTTCAAGCAGGGCCGGGCGGTGCAGAACAACTTCGACGGCTACGAGGTCCTCCGGATCGACGCCGCCCCGAAGGTGGTCCGCGTGCACCTCGTGCCGACCGGCAATTGGGACGGGCCGCTCGGCGGCGTCGGCGAGCCCGGCGTGCCGCCGGTGGCGCCGGCGATCGCCAACGCGATCTTCGCGGCCACGGGCCGCCGGGTCCGGCAATTGCCGATCCGCGATCAGCTGAGCGCCTGAACCGTCACCCGTCGCGAGACGTTGGGGCCGCAGGGGGAACCTGCGGCCCCATTCTTTTGGAAAGTACCCGACCCGATGATGCGTCCCGCCCTGACGGCCTGCCTGACCCTGATCCTGACGGCAGCCCCGGCCCTCGCCTCGCCCTGCGGCGACCGGATCGACAGCGTTTCCAAGCGGGTTCAGTCCGAGATGAGGCAGTCGATCTCCGCCTCGACCAGCGGCCAGGGCAATGCCGCCAAGCGCGGCGGCGAGGGGGTCACCGGCACGGAGGGTCAGCGGGCGAAGGAATCCCCCGAGGCGCCGCCGGAGAAGTCGGCCCAGGCCGGCCAGGGGGCGGATGCCGCCCAGCAGGCGCAGGTCGCCCTCGAAGAGGCGCGCACGGCCGATTCGAAGGGTGACGCCAAGGGCTGCGAGGCGGCCCTGTCCCGCGTCGAGCAGCAGTTGAAGAAGACACCCTGAGGCACTTCATAAAACGGGCTGACGGGTTCGATGCGCGAGGCTGGCCGCTCCCGCATCGATCCAATCCACCTCTCTCATCCTGAGGCCCGCTGCGCGGTCACCTGAGGATGAGGGGAAGGGTTCGACGTGAGCCCTGGCTGGCTTTGCCGCCTCACCGGCCCAGCGCGCTGATCTCGATCACGAACTTCCGCCGCAACGCCCGCGAGAAATCGCCGTAACCGGCGGCCGCCAGCAGGAACGCCCCCGGGCCGCCGATGACGTGGGCGCGGTACCATTGCTCCAGGCTCGTGCGTTCCTGCGGCAGCGGGGTCGGGAGCAGGCCGTAGCCCGGCGCCCGATAGGCCCCGGCCCCGACGACGTCGTTCTCGCCCGGCACAAGGATCGGCAGGCCGTTGACCGTCGCGCCGGTGGCGAGCAGCGCCGCATGCGCCTCCGCGAGGCTGTCGGCGTCGGTGCAATTGTCGATCCCGTCGCCGGAGACGTCGACCACCACGCGCTCGGCCGGGATCGGGAGCGTCGGGAGCACGGCGTCGGTCACCGTGCGGAACATCTGGCCGAGGCAGGTGAACTCGCCGGCCTGCCGGGGCGTGGCCCGGACGAGGGCGGCGGTCGCCGCAGCATCGACGCGGTTGGCGATCCGCCGCCAGCCGACCGCGAGGTTCGCCCGGTCCGCCCAGGTCACCATCGCGAACAGGATCCCGCCCGGATTGCCGGTGATCGCGCCGATCACCGACGGATCCTCCAAGGCCTCCGCGATGCCCTCCATCTGGAGCCGGAAGCGGGATTCGTCGACGGATTGCGACACGTCCACCGAGACGACCAGCGCGGGGGCGACGCTCTCGGGTGCGGCCTTGCGGGCCCCAGCCCGAAGAGCAGGAGGCCGGCGCCCCGCAGCGCGCCGCGGCGGATCCATCCCGAACCCGTCCGCATCATCGGCCTCGGCGCTCCCGGAAGGCGCGGCCCTGCGGCCGTCGCGCATCCGTTAGGCCACGTTTCGACGGGACGCGAAACCGGCCTTTCGGGGGGGCCGCCGCGCGGCCCCGCCCGTCGGACCGACGCGCTGCGGGCAGGCCCGGATGCGCGTCGGCAGGGTGTCGTGCGGGCGCGAAGCCCGGCCCCGGTGAGGAGGATTCGCTCCGGCGGCGGTAGCCCGCTCATCTCGGAGGTGGCCCGTCCTCCGGCCCCGTCCCTGGGCCGGCCGCGGGGTCGTCGAGGACGGCCTCGGCCGCCCCGGAAGGTGCTTAGGCCGCCGCCGCGGCGGCGAGGGCGTGCCGGTTGCCGTTCAGGCCGGCGCAGAGATCGTCGATCTCGGCGAGGTCCAGCGCCTCGCCGGCCCGGCCGGCGATGGTGTCGATCAGGTGATCCTGGCGGGGATCGAACGGATGACCCTGCATCCGGTAGAACTGGTAATAGCGCAGCGCCGCCAGGACGGTGTCACGCTCGCGGTCGGTTACGGTGAAGTGCTGCATGGGTAGTTGCTTCCCCTTGTGGCTTCAACGAACGCCCGGGTAGGCCGCGACGCCGATCCCGAGCTTGACTGTTGTAACCCGTGGGCAACTGCCCGACCAGTTCTTGACAGCTCGCGCCGATGTGATTCGCGTCATTTAAGATTTTGATCCTGGCCGGATCCGGGCGATCACGGATCGAAAAATCCTGTTCTCACAACAGCTTGGCAAACCGGCTCGCGAATGCCGCGCGGTCGGACCCGGCCGTCGCCCGTCCCGAGTCCCCGCAAGAACCCTCATGGACCCTCATGGACCCTCATGGACCCGCGCCGCCGCCCCCGGGCCCGCCTAGAGGCCGAGTTCGGCCAGATAGCGCGGCAGCGCGGCGCTCGCCGGCCCGTACCGGGCCTCGTCGAAGGCGTCGGCGTTGTCGGACGGCTCCAGATTGACCTCGCAGGTCGGGATGCCGAGCGCCCGGGCCTGCCGGACGTAGCCCGCCGCCGGGTAGACCGCCCCCGACGTGCCCACGGCCACGAACAGGTCCGCCCCGGCCAGCGCAGCCTCGATCGCGTCGAGGTGCATCGGCATCTCGCCGAACCAGACCACGTCCGGCCGCATCCGGCCCGATGCGCCGCAGGCGGGGCAGTGATCGGCCCGGCTCAGGTCGGCGCGCCACGGCGTGACCGCACCGCAGGCGCAGCAGCGCGCCTTGAGCAATTCGCCGTGCATGTGGGTGACCGCCTGCGAGCGGGCCCGCTCGTGCAGGTCGTCGACGTTCTGCGTGCACAGGAACAGCCGCCCGCCCCGCGCGGCGAGCCGCGCCTCGGCCTGCGCCAGAGCGACATGCGCGGCGTTCGGCTCGGCCGCGACCGCGCCGCGGCGGCGATGGTCGTAGAAGTCGAGCACCGTGTCGGGGTCGGCCGCGTAGGCCTCCGGGGTGGCGAGCCGCATCGGGTCGAACCGCGCCCAGATCCCGCCGCGGTCCCGGAACGTGCCGAGCCCGCTCTCGGCCGAGACGCCGGCCCCGGTCAGCACGAAGATCGTCCTGGGATGGTCCGTCATGCGGTGCTCCTGCTCGCCGGAGATTGGCTGGATATGTCCGCTGGCTGGCAGCGCGGTTTCTTTCGCCCAGGGTCAAGCCGAGGAATCCTGCGGCTCGCTTCACCGAGCGGGAGACACGAAATGTCCGATGTTGCGCTGCTGGTCATCGATGTCCAGGAATCCTTCCGGCACAGGCCCTTCTGGAACGACGCCGATGTCCCGCCCTTCACCGAGCGCCTGCAGACGCTCATCGACGGTGCCGCGGCGCGCCGGATTCCGATCCTGCAGATCTTCCACCTCGCCGAGAGCGGCCCCTTCGCCGCCGCCTCAGGCCATGTCCGCACCCTGGAGCCGATCGTGATCGCGCCGACGGCGATCTTCCACAAGCGTCAGCACAGTGCCCTGGTCGATAGCGGCCTGCCCGGCTGGCTGACGCAGCACGGCATACGGCGCCTGATCGTGTCCGGCATCCGCACCGAGCAATGCTGCGAGACCACCACCCGCCACGCCTCCGACAGCGGCTGGCAGGTGGATTACGTCACCGAGGCGACGCTGACCTTCGCGATGACCCATCCGTCCGGACGCCGGTTCACGGCGGACGACATCAAGGCCCGCACCGAGCTGGTGCTGGTGGACCGCTTCGCCCGCATCGCTACGGTGGAGCAGGCGCTCGCCGGTCGGGACTTGCCGGTCGCGGCATGAGCGGGACGGCGCGGCGCATCCCGGTCCTCGTGGTCTTGCCGCCGCGCACCCTGCTGCTCGACCTCGCGGGACCGGTCGAGGTCCTGCGCATCGCCGGGGCGGCTCAGGAGCGGGTCGCGTTCTCGGTGCGCTACGTGGCGCCGCGGGCGCGCACCCGCTGCTCGATCGGTCTGGATCTCGGCGGCACCGAGCCGCTGCCGGAGGCGATCGCGCCGGGCACCGTGGTGCTCGTGCCGGGCGCGTCGGCCCGGGTGCTCGGCGGCGAGGCCGATCCGGACGAGGGCGCCGCCGAAGCGCGGATCGTCGACTGGCTGCGCGGCGCGGTCCGGCCGGGCCACACCCTGGTGACGGTCTGCGACGGTACGCTGCTGGCGGCCCGGGCCGGCCTGTTCGACGGCTATGCCTGCACCACCCATCACGCGAGCTGCGCCCGGCTCGCCGCCCTGGCGCCGCAGGCGCGGGTGCTGGAGAACAGGCTGTTCGTGCAGGACCGGGACCGGTTCAGCAGCGCCGGCGTGACCGCGGGCGTGGACCTGATGCTCCATCTCGTCGCCGAATGGGCCGGCCCGGCCGCGGCGCTGGCGGCGGCCCGGACCCTGGTGGTCTACATGCGGCGCGGCCCCGACGACCCGCAGCTCTCACCCTGGCTCGAAGGCCGCAGCCACCTGCACCCGGTGGTGCACCGCGCCCAGGACGCGATCACCGCCGAACCCGCCCGCGCCTGGTCCCCCGAGATCCTCGGCCGCCTCGCCGGGGCGAGCCCGCGCAACCTCGCCCGGCTGTTCCGGGTCCATGCCGGGATGACGGTGACCGACGCGGTCAACCGCGCCCGGATCGCGCTGGCCCGGGACCTGATCGCCCAGACCGACCTTGCCCTGGAGCAGGTCGCCGACCGCGCGGGCTTCGGCTCGGCCCGCCACATGCGGCGGGTCTGGCGTCAGTTCCACGACGCCGCGCCCTCGAATCTCCGAACCCAAATCTTGGTTTCGAAAGGTCCGTGACCTTTCGCGGGTCCAGGGCGGAGCCCTGGGGCCTCAGGGGCACCGCCCCCGAACCCCTGCCCAAGGGGTGAGCCCTTTGGGATCCCCCTGACCACGCTCTGGACCCCGCCGGATGGCTGTGCCCTCCTCGCATCGTCCGAATCGGCGCGGACGATGCATCCGCCCGTCCCGACAGGCGCCCGCGGGCGCGGAGGAGAGCGCATCATGCCCGAATTCGACCTGGCAATCCGCGGCGGGACCGTGGTCACGGCGAGCGACACGGTGCGGGCGGATGTCGGCGTGCGCGGCGGCCGGATCGTGGCTGTGGCCGAGGGCATCGCCGACGCCGCCCGGGTGATCGACGCCTCCGGCCTGCTGGTCCTGCCCGGCGGCATCGACAGCCATGTCCACATCGCCCAGGATTCGGGCCCCGGCATCGTCATGGCCGACGACTTCGCCAGCGCCACCCGGGCGGCGGCGGCCGGCGGCAACACCTGCGTGATGCCCTTCGCGCTCCAGCCCCGGGGCGCCTCCCTGCGCGGGGCGGTCGACGCCTACCGGGCCAGGGCCGAGGGCCAGTGCCACGTCGACGTGGCGATCCACATGATCATCTCGGACCCGACCGAGGCGGTGCTCGGCCAGGAGCTGCCGGCCTTGGTCGCCGACGGCTACACCTCGTTCAAGGTCTTCATGACCTACGACGACCTCGTGCTGAACGACCGCCAGCTCCTCGACGTGTTCCACGTCGCGCGGCGGCAGGGCGCCCGGGTCATGGTCCACGCGGAGGGCTACGACGCGATCCGCTACCTCAGCGAGCGTCTGGAGCGGGCGGGCGAGACCAGGCCCTATGGGCACGCCCTGTCGCGCCCCGAGATCGTCGAGCGGGAGGCGGCCCACCGGGCCATCAGCCACGCCGAGCTGATCGACCTGCCCATCGTGATCGTCCACGTCTCGGGCCGCGAGGCCACCGAGCAGATCGCCTGGGCTCAGGGACGGGGCCTGAAGATCCGGGCCGAGACCTGCCCGCAATACCTGACCCTGACGGCCGAAGACATGAAGGGGCTCGGCCAGGACGACCCCATGGCGGGGTCGAAATACGTCTGCTCGCCGCCGACGCGGGACGTCGAGAGCCAGGAGGCGGTGTGGTCGGGGATCCGGCGCGGGATCTTCGACGTGGTCTCGTCCGACCATTGCCCGTTCCGCTACGACGACCCGCAGGGCAAGCTGAACCCGCGGGGTAAGACCTCCTTCCGCTGGATCCCGAACGGCATCCCCGGCATCGAGACGCGGCTGCCGGTGTTCTTCTCCGAGGGCGTCTCGAAGGGGCGCATCAGCCTCAACCAGTTCGCCGCGCTCACCGCCACGAACCACGCGAAGCTCTACGGACTCTACCCGCGCAAGGGCTCGATCGCCCCGGGCTTCGACGCCGACCTGACCCTCTGGGACCCGAAGCGGCGCGAGACCATCCGCCAGGCGAATCTGCACCACGGCTCCGACTACACGCCCTGGGAGGGGTTCGAGGTCACCGGCTGGCCGGTGATGACCATCGCGGGCGGGCAGGTCATCGCCGAGGACGGCCGGGTCCTGTCCGAGCCGGGCCGCGGGCGGGTGCTGGACCGGGCGGTCGATCCGGCCGAGCGGCGGGAGGCGTAGCCTTGGCCCGCCGCTTGCTCTCCGGTGTCGGATGGCGGGCGACACAGGGGGAATCGATGTTGCGGACGCGGCGTCGACCGGATCGAGCGCGGGTCCCCTCTCCCGTGCGGGCGAGGGACAGGGTGAGGGGCGTGCGGCGTCCGGATAGGGCGCGCACGGCAAGGGTGTGCCCCGTCCTGAACGTTCTCGTCCCTCACCCCTACCCTCTCCCGCACGGGAGAGGGGGCGTGTCGCGGCCTTCAAGAGTGATCGTGCCACTCTTGTATCTTGCACATCGCCGGAAGCAGGCGAGCCTCACATGAATGTCGAGCTGATCGGCCTGACCAAGCGCTACGGCGCGGCGACCGCGGTCGATGCCATCGACCTGAAGGTGCCGTCCGGGGCCTATTGCTGCCTGCTCGGCCCCTCCGGCTGCGGCAAGACCACGACGCTCCGGATGATCGGCGGCCACGAGCGCGCCAGCGCGGGCGACGTGGTGATCGGCCCGAAGGCAGTGGGCGACGCGGCGCCGTCCGAGCGCGGCACCGCCATGATGTTCCAGAGCTACGCCCTGTTCCCGCATCTCGATGCGCGGGACAACGTCGCCTTCAGCCTGCGGATGCGCGGA
>NZ_BACT01000526.1:0-1022 GCF_000333255.1 Methylobacterium sp. B1
CGGGGGCGGTGCGGGCGTAATCGGAGACCTCGAACCGGTGCCCGACCGCGATGAAGCGCGAGAGCACCGTCTCCTTGGGCTCCACAGCCCGAGCGGCCAGGGCGAGGCCGACCGAGACCACGCGGCCGGAATCGGGATTCTCGAAGACCAGGACCAGCACGGTCTCGCAGGATTCCCGGGTCGGGCGGCCGCCTTCCGCCGGGTCGCTGATCCAGCCCAAGCAATAGTCGCGCACGGTTCGGGCGCTGCGCCCGGAGGCCGAGGCGTTGAGGGCGAGGCGGCTGGCGTTGTTGCCGGCCAGCACCGTGCCGACCGCATCGAAGATCGTCGATTTCCCGGCCCCCGTCGGCCCGACCAGCGCGGCGGCACCGCGCAGCCGGATCTGCTCGCGGCGGATCAGGTACCAGTTGGAGATGGCGATGTCGGTGAGGACGTACACGATGTGGGTGGGTCGGGCCGGTGGCGAGGAATGTTCGGCCCAGTTGGCCGGACTCGGCCGCGTATGCAAGCCGACACGCGCGAACCTCTGAAGCCCGATCCTACCTCAGGTTATGACACTATTAGCACAACCTGTTCATGTCCTGCCGGTCTCGTCCGCACGACCGGAACCGACCGATGCGTCTCAGTCTCAAAGCAAAACTCAGCGGCCTCTTCGCCCTCCTGCTCCTGGCGGCGCTGGTTCAGGGCGGCGTGACTCTCTACAAGATGCAGGCGGTCGACCAGCGGCTCGCGGAGCTGATCGACAACGCCGTGCCGTCGATCAACGAGGCCCAGGCGATCAACGCCCTCGTGATGCGCTCGCGACTGTGGCAGTTCCGCTACGTGACGGCGGATACCGAATCGGAGCGCGCGACCAGCCTGAAGAGCGCGGACGAGATGATGCGGAACCGCCAGGCGAAGGCCGAGGCCTACCGCACCCTGGTGGCGTCGAAGGAGGAGCAGGCGATCTACGACGACCTGCTCGCCAAGCTCGCGGTGCAGCAGGCCGACTGGACCCGTCTGCGCGCCTTCCCGGCCGATCA
>NZ_BACT01000525.1:0-3801 GCF_000333255.1 Methylobacterium sp. B1
CATCCACCACCGGGGCCGGAAGCGGGTGCGGCACCCGCGCCAGCATCGCGGCGACAGACGGATCACCGGCCAGCTTCAGGATCGCGTCCCTGTCCTTGGCGGTCGGCCAGCGCAGCCACAGCCGCCGCGTCTCGATCCGGAAAACGTCATCACGGGTCAGATCGGGGAACATCGTGCCCTCGCAGGGCGGCGTTCCCGGCTCCGGGACACCGCCTCAAGACGACGAAGGGGAGGATGGCGTCCCATCCTCCCCGGGTGTTCCGTCCGAACCGGCCCGTCAGGGGCTCGGCAACGACGTCTCCGGTCCGGTGTGGGACACCGGGCGGGACGCCAGCTTCGCCTCTAAAGGCGCCCGCCTCTTATTCCGCGGCCTCGGCCAGCGGGGTTACGGCCACGAAGGCGCGCCCGCGGCGCGTCTCGAAGCGGACATGGCCCGGTACCAGCGCGAAGAGCGTATGGTCCTTGCCCATGCCGACATTGGCGCCGGGATGCCATTTGGTGCCGCGCTGACGCACGATGATGTTGCCTGGAATCACGGCTTCCGCGCCGAACTTCTTGACGCCGAGGCGCCGGCCTTCCGAGTCGCGACCGTTGCGGGACGAGCCGCCTGCCTTCTTGTGTGCCATGGGATGAACTCCGAAATCTGATGGGCTTGGATGCGGTCGCAGATCGGACCCTCAGGGATCCTCACGCGCCCAGCGTCTGGCGTGCGTCAGGCCGAAATGCCGGTGATGCGCACGACCGTGTGGTCCTGCCGGTGACCGCGCTTGCGGCGCGAGTTCTGCCGGCGGCGCTTCTTGAAGGCGATGACCTTCTTGTCGCGGCCGTGGCGCACGATCTCGCCGGTGACGCTGATGCCCGACAGGGTCGGGGCGCCGACCTGGGTCGCGCCCGCGCCGTCGGCGAACAGGAGGACCTCGCCGAAGGTCACGGCCTCGCCGGCCTCGCCCGCCAGGGAGGCGATGGTGATGGTGTCGTTGGCGGCGACGCGGTACTGCTTACCGCCCGTCTTGATGACTGCGAACATCGTTCTCTCGTGTTCTCGAACGGCCTCCGGGGCGGCTGCCCCTGGACCGGCTTCTTGTTTGAAGTCATTGCGCGGGCTTTCCGCCCGGACAACGCGAAACGCGCGGACCTCAAACAGAGGCCGCGCGCCATGCGGGGTCACTACGGGCCTGATGCCGCCGTGTCAATCCGCGCCGGACTCCCGGGGCTCCGTCAGCGGATCGGGGCGCCGGTCGCCAGGACGCCCTTCGCGACACTGCCCTCGGGGCCGAAGGCGGCCAAAGCCTCGGAGCACCAAGCCTCGCGGCCGTCGGCGGCGAGCTGCTGGCGCACCTGCATGGCGCGCTGCTTCAGCTTCTCCTCCAGCATCGCTTCCTGTCCGGCATTGACCCGGGCCGCGAGACGGAGCGTCGTGAGCTGTCCCGCCCTGACCTGCACGCCCGGGCAGGCCTGTTCGGCGATGATGGTCGTCGCCGCCGCCCTCGCATAGTTGTCGAGGGGCGAAGCCGCCGCGGCGGGCGCAGGGGCGCGGGCGGCCGGCGCGGGGACCTGCGCCGCGGCGGCTCCCGCGAAGCACAGGACCAGGGCAAGACTGAAAACACCGGAACGCCGCACGGCTCAGACCTCCAGGGTGGCGCCGACCTGCGCGGTGAGACGCCCGTCGTGCGCGGGACGAGGCCGGGTGCCACTGAGGAGAAGCGTCGTCATCTGGGGGCATCCCTTCGCTGCGGCGCCGCGACGGCGGTTGACTACACCCCCGGCGGCGAGGCGTCACCCGCCCGGTCAGACCGCGCGGCTCGACCCGGTCCCATGCGGGGCCGCGGGGCGCCGCACATGAGCGAGCTCCTCGGCGTGTGGGTCCGCCCGCCCGTTCATCCGCATGGTCGTTCCGGAGCGCCGCAGGCGAGCCCGGATCCGGAAACACCGTCGGTTCCCGGCGTCGGCGCATGGCGATCCGGGCTCCGCCGCGCGGGGGCCTTGCCGGCTGCGAAGCCGCGCCTTCGGCTCCGCGGACCGAGTCGGCCGATCGGGCTGATCGTCAGGGCGCGGCCTTGAACTCGCCCTCGATGCGCAGGCTTACCTCGTCGCCGAGCTGCGGCAGATAGGCATTGATGCCGAAATCCGAGCGCTTGATGACCGCCCGGCCGTCGAAGCCCACGGTGTAGCGCTGATCCACCGGATGGATGCCGGCCTGATTGAACGTGGCGTCGATCGCAAAGGGCCGGACCGTGCCGCGCAGGTTCAGGTCGCCGGTGATCCGCGCCGTGGTCGGGCTGGTGGGCTCGACCTTCGTGGCGGTGAAGGTGGCGTTCGGGAACTTGGCCGTGTCGAAGAAGTCCGGGGCTGCGAGGTGCTCGTTCAGGCGCGCGCTCCCGGTCATCACGCCGCCCAGGGGCACGGTGACCTCGAGACGGCTCTTCTCCGGCGCCTTCGGATCGAGCTGGAGCGTGCCGCTAAGACCCGCGAACTGGCCATAATAGGTCGAGTACCCGAGATGCGAGACAGACCACGTGATCTTGCCGTGATCCGGATCGAGCACGTAGCTCCCGGGCCGGACCTGCGTCGGATCCGCGCTCGGCGCGACCGGAACGGGGGCCGTTGACGGATCGTCCGCCCCCCGGGCCGGGCCGAAGCACAGCAGGCCCAGCAGGGCAAGAAGTGGCGCGCGCATGGTCATCCCCCCGTGACCGGCCAAGCGCGGCCGGCGCGGCGCCCGTGATTTCATGATCTCCCTGCGCGCTCAAGCACGTCTGGCGGAGGCCGCCGCGGTTCTGTAGGCATCCCGCGACAGCGACAGGCGTGGCATGATCGGCAAGCTCAAGGGCGTCGTGGACTCGTTCGGCGAGGATTTCGTGATCCTCGACGTGTCGGGCGTCGGCTATATCGTGCATTGTTCGGCGCGCACCCTGCAGCGCATGCCCAAGGTCGGCGAGCCCGCTTCGCTGTCGATCGAAACCCATGTCCGCGAGGACATGATCCGCCTTTACGGCTTCCGCTCGGATGCCGAGCGGGAATGGTTCCGCCTGCTTCAGACCGTGCAGGGCGTCGGCGCGCGGGTGGCGCTGGGCGTGCTCTCGGTGATGGAGCCCGAGGCGCTGGCCAGCGCCATCGCCACCGGCGACAAGGGCGCGATCAGCCGGGCTCCAGGGGTCGGGCCGCGTCTGGCGGCACGGCTCGCCGCCGAGCTCAAGGATAAGGCCCCGGCCTTCGCGCCGATCGACCCCGCCCTCGTTGCCCTCACGGGAGCCGTCGAGGACGGCGCCGCCCCCCAGCCGGTGGCGGATGCGGTCTCCGCCCTGGTCAATCTCGGCTACCCGCAGGTCCAGGCCGCCGCCGCCATCGCTGCGGCTCTCAAGGGTGCGGGAGAGGGCGCGGAGGCCAAGGTGCTCATCCGGCTCGGCCTGCGCGAACTCGCGCGCTGACGCGCCCCGGAACCGTTGGGGCGCACTTAGATCGCACGCCCTTGACCCGCGCGGGCCGCGGTGCCATGTCGACCGCAGCCAATAAGGCATTGAAAAGCCAGCTACTTTTCAATTCTTCTAAACTGGCGCAGGTGCCCGGGACGGTCGTCGACGACCGCTGCGGGCGCGGGGATGACGGGATTTGCGGCGCGCATGATCGTCTGTTCTTGTAACGTCATATCGGACGGCGCGGTCCGCGGCTGCCTCGCACCCGGCCCGGGCTGCCCGCGCACGCCCGCGCAGGTCTATGCCTGCCTCGGCTGCAGCCCGAAATGCGGGCGCTGCGCCCGCACGATCCGGGCGATCATGCAGAGTGCCCTGGCCAAGCGCGCCG
>NZ_BACT01000524.1:0-224 GCF_000333255.1 Methylobacterium sp. B1
GCGTCAGCGCCGCCAGGGCGGCGAGGAAGCCGGCCTCGTCCTCCAGGGTCCGGAGGTCGAGGCGGACGGCCTCGTCGCTGATGCGGCCGATCACCGGCACCGGAAGCCGGCGCAGATCCTCGGCGAGCCGCCGGCACCGTCCGCCGCCGCCCCGTCCCGGCTGGAAGGGCGCCCTCACCGGCGTGATCGGCGCGACGGTGGCGGCGATGGAGGCGCTCGGCGCG
>NZ_BACT01000523.1:0-2158 GCF_000333255.1 Methylobacterium sp. B1
CTGCCGCTGGAGATGGTGCCGGCGCGGCGGAAGGGCTGCGCGGTGACGCGCTCGTTTTCCAGCCGGATCACCGAGCGGGCGGTGCTGGAGGAGGCGGTGGCGGCGCACGCGACGCGGCTCGGGGAGAAGCTGCGGCGCGAGGGGCTCGGCACCAACCACGTGACGATCTTCTACCACACGAGCGAGCACGACCGCGACGCGCCGATGCGCTCGGTCTCGACGACCGTGCAGCTGCCAGAGCACAGTTCGGACACGCTGGCGCTGATCAAGGCCGCGCGGCACGGGGTGGCGCGGACCTGGCGCGAGCCGGACGCGCGACCTTGGCGGTACAGCAAGGCCGGGATCGTCACAAACGACCTCGTGCCGCTGTCGCACAGTCCGCGGGCGCTGATCGGCGCGCTGGACCGGGAACGATCGGGCCCGCTCATGGCGGCGATGGATGCGTGCAACGCGCGCTGGGGCCGCGGCGCCGTGGTGCCGGCGCGCGCGGGGCTGGTGAGCCGGCGCGACTGGAACACGAAGTTCGAGATGCGCACGCCGCGCTACACCACGCAGGTGTCGGAGCTGCCGGTGGCCCAGGCTTGAAGCGTCGCCGCGGTGGGCAAGAGACTGCTGTGGGTGGTTTTGCGACGATCTGCTTTCGGATCACGATACGGATAAGCAGACATTCGGCGAAAGGCGATTTGCTCGAAAGAGGATCTGACCATTCCGAATGGCCGAACGGCCTTTGATGCTCGCCTTCCACGAAAGCCAGCCTGCGCCACGACGCTCCCCCACGGATCGCCGCATACCGAATGGCGGATATTGCAAGTCTATTGGCATGACGTGCTAGTTCAAAGACGATGCAAACCGTCGATGTGTCGGTCGGTCGCCCCGGGTTCTCCGGTGGCGGCATCCTTGGCTCAGACACGAACGGACCCTTCCATGGCCGACAAGATCGCACTCATCACCGGTGGAGCGACCGGCATCGGCAAGGCGACGGCGCTGATCCTGGCGCGGGGCGGCGTCAAGGTCGTGATCACCGGCCGTCGCGACGACCGCGGGCGCCAGGCCGTCCAGGAGATCGAGGCCGCCGGTGGCGAGGCCTCCTTCGTCAATTGCGACGTCGACAGCGAGGAGGCGGTCGGCCGGACCGTCGCGGACATCGTCGCGCGCTACGGCCGCCTCGACCTCGCGGTGAACAACGCCGGCATCTCGAACGAGAACAAGACCATCGGCGCCTCGAACACCGACGCGTTCAACGGCATGCTCCAGACCAACGTCCTCGGCCTGTACTTCTGCATGAAGCACGAGATCCACCAGATGGAGCGACAGGGCGGCGGCGCCATCGTGAACCTGGCGTCCATCGCCGGCCTGAACGGCATTCCCTGGGCCGGGACCTATGCCGCGACCAAGCATGCTGTGGTCGGCCTGACGAAGTCCGGCGCCCTCGACTACGCGACCAAGAACATCCGCATCAACGCCGTCGCGCCAGGAGCCATCAAGACCGACCTGATCGAGAAGCAGATCGAGCTCGGGCAGTACGACGAGGCGATGATCTCCGGCATGCATCCGATGGGCCGGATGGGCCATCCCGAGGAGATCGCCAACGGCATCGTCTGGCTGCTCTCCGACGAGGCGTCTTTCGTCACCGGGCATGTCTTGAACATCGATGGCGGCTTCCAGGCTAAGTAGGGAAACCCGAGATGGCGTCGCGTCCCCCCGACCGGCTCAAGGTCGCTCCGGCCTTCTGGCAGGGGCTCGACGCCGTCGGGCTCACCCCGACGGCGGTGCTGCGCCATTCGCGGCTTCCGGCCAGCCTCGCCGCCGATGCCCGCGCGCAGGTCACCACGGCGCAATACTTCGCGCTGTGGCGGTCGCTGGAGGCGCTGTCGCCGGCCCCCGACGTCGGGATGAGGCTGATCGTCGGGATGGAGCCCGGCACGCTGCCGCCGGCCTTCCTCGCCGCCTACTACGCCCGCGACCTCCGCGAGGCGCTGACGCGGGTCGCGCGATTCAAGGCCCTGTGCTCGCCGGAGGAGATGATCCTGGAGGAGGACGGGGCGTCGGCCACGATCAGCCTGGCTTGGCCGTTCGCAGGCGAGGATGCCCCGGCGGCGCTCGTCGACGCTGCCTTCGCCTCGTTCGTGGAGCTCGGTCGCCGCGGCNCGGTCGGTAT
>NZ_BACT01000522.1:0-1211 GCF_000333255.1 Methylobacterium sp. B1
CGCGCTCGTCGAGCCCGCCGGCCATGCGATCGTCCGTCATCATCGCCCTGGACTTCCCTGTCCTGCAGCCCGGCGCGACCGCGCAACGTGCCTCCGTCGCGCGAAAGGCCAAGCTTGAGAGTGCCGCGTGCCAGCGCGCCTGGCAAGCTTGTCTCTACAGAGCCGAGAGCAGGCGAATTGCGTCGCAAGTGTGGTCGATATCCGCGATCTCCAGACTTCGTCGCCGAACATCCGATGCGCATGGGCCGGCCGCGCGTGTCCTTCGGGACGGTGTCCCGATCCCGCCTGCCGATGCGCGGCAGGCCGGTCCCGTCGCCGCTTCAGGCTTCCGGATGTCGCCTGAGGGCGTTCGAAAGTCTCAGAACTGCACGCCGCGGGTCAGGCTGCCGTCCACCACGAGGTTGGTGCCGGTGATGAAGCTCGCGGCCGGGCTCGCCAGGAAGACGGCCGCGCGGGCCACCTCCTCCGGACGCGCCATCCGGCCGGTCGGGTTCAGCCGGAGCGCCTCGGCGAACAGCGCCGGGTTGCCGGTCTCGATCTGGTGCCAGACGCCGCCCGCGAAGTAGGTGTTGCCGGGCGAGACCGAGTTGGCGCGGATGTTCCGGGGCGCGAGCTGGAAGGCCAGCCCCTGCGCGTAGTGGATCAGCGCCGCCTTGAAGGCGCCGTAGGGTCCGGCCGCGAAGTCGATCTCGCGCCCGGAGACGCTGGAGATGACGACGATCGCGCCGGCCTCGGAGCGTTCGAGGAACGGCATCGCCGCCTCGACCGCCGTGACGGTGCCCATCATGTCGACCGTGAAGCCGCTGCGCCACGCCGCCTCGTCGCTGCCGACGGCCAGCGCGCTCACGTTCGGCACCACGATGTCGAGGCCGCCGAGCTCCCCTGCGGCCTCGGCGACCCAGCCGCGCAGGGCGGCGGGATCGGCGACGTCGAGGGCGCGCCCGGTCGCCGCCACGCCCTTGGCGCGCAGGGCGTCGACCTTGGCGGCGACCTCCGCGGCGTTGCGGGCGCAGAGGGCGACCGCCGCCCCCTCGTCGGCAAGCAGGTCGACGATCGCCGCGCCGATGCCCTTGGTGCCGCCGGTCACCAGCGCCCGGCGGCCTCTGAGCCCGAGATCCATGCCATCCTCCTCCGTCGCCGATCATGCGTGGGCGATCGCCTTCGTGATCGAGGCGCCGAGCGTGTACTTCGGATCGACCATGTGCCAGCCG
>NZ_BACT01000521.1:0-299 GCF_000333255.1 Methylobacterium sp. B1
CGAGTGGCAGGACGCCCTGGAGGACGGGTCGCTCACGAAGATCGACGTGGCCTTCTCGCGGGACCAGCCGGAAAAGGTCTACGTGCAGGACCGGATCACCCAGCACGCGCAGGAGTTGGTCTCCTGGCTGGATGGGGGCGCCCATCTCTACGTCTGCGGCGATGCCAAGAACATGGCCAAGGACGTGCGGGCCGCGGTGGTGGGCGCGTACCAGACCGTGAAGAACCTGAGCGCCGCCGACGCGGAGACCCAGGTCGCGGCTTTGGAGCGCGGTCACCGCTACCAGCAGGACGTGTACT
>NZ_BACT01000520.1:0-1916 GCF_000333255.1 Methylobacterium sp. B1
CGGGGCCATTGAAGCGGATCGGCTTGGCTTGACGTCATCCCGAGGGGCCGCGCCCGCCCACCCGGATTGGCGAAAATCATCGGTTGCTCCGGCGCCGGAGCCCCGGATTCGGGTGCGGGTCCCCTGACCTGAAGGGAGCGGANGGCGCGTTGGAGCCCCCCCGCGCCCCGATTGAGACGATCGAGCGCCTCAACAGGATCCGCTTCCCCTGCGCGATCCTCACACGCCGTCCGGCGGCAACGCCTCCGTCACCTCGACGCGGCGGTTGCCGGCCACCGGCGCCGTTTCCTCGGCGCTGACGATCTCGTTCTGGGACTGGCCCTTGTCGAGCGCCTCGGCGACCGCCGCGACGCCCTGGTAGCGGGTCAGCCGCCGGTCGATCATGTCGTCGATCCGTCCGTGCAGTTCCGCGACGGTCAGGCTCCGGCGCTTGCCGCCCGTCTTCGCGGTGAACAGGCTGCGATTGGCCCGCGCCGCGGTGCGGAACTCGCGCCCTGCGACCTCGTCGGGCTTCTCGGAGGAGAGCGACAGGAAGCGCCCGGCGCTCGCAGTCCCGAGGAAATGGGCGAGGTACAGCTCGGTCGTGGTCAGCGCGCGCCCGACCCGGGCCTCGATCCGCTCACGGTCGCGCTTGATCAGCTCGGCCGCCATCAGGGCGGCGACGCGCGGGTCGTTACGCAGGCCGAGCACCCGGCCGCGCATGCTGCCCGTGACGGTGATCGCGGCGCCCCGGCCCTTCACGGCGGCGGCCTCCTCGGCGAGCCCGTAGCGAGCGCCGTAATCACGGATCATCTCCAGCCAGGTGCGGGCCACGAACTGGAACAGGCCCGCCGCCGAAGAGGTCGCCGCCTTCGCCTCCGTGTCGAAGCTCGATTCCTTGTCGGCCAGCGCCATCATGTAGACGGGGTCGACGCCGGCCTCGTCGGAGGCCTTGACGATCGTGTCGACCACCTTGCGCGGCACGCTGCGCTCACCGAACTTGACCGCGTCCTGACCCTGCTCCTGCGTCACCCGCGGCAGGGCCGCGAGGTCTTCCTGGATCAGCGCCGTGGTGGCGGGCTCCTGCTCGGGAACCGGCAGGCCGTTCCAGGTGTTCTGGACAGGCTCCTCCGGCGCGACGGCCGGGGCCGCGGGCTGGGAAGCCGTCTGCGCGAGCCCCTGAGCGGCGCGCGGGCTGGTGTCGATCCGGTCGTGGGCCTGGGCGGCCGGGGCGAAATACGCCGGCGCGAAGGCGGCCTGCGGCAGGCCGAGCCCGGCGACGAGCCCCAGGGCCAGCGTCCCGGAAATCCGGCCGAGGCCGGTGCGGCGAAGTGACCGGCGCCCTGTCTCGCGTCCGGCCCGCGGCAGCCATGCCACGGCTTCATCCTCGATATGGCCCGTGCCGTTCAGGGTCGGCGGCACGAGTCGGCTCACGTCGTCGGCGCAACGCGCCGGCTCCGGGAAAACCCCCATCATTGGTCCTCTTCAGATCGGTCCTTGCGTCCGCCCGGCTCTGACGGCCGGGTTTTTTCGGAAGCGGCGGCCCTATCGACGCCGGCCGTGACCAGAATGGGACGGCCCCGTGATCCAAGCGTGGCACAGTCAACGAAGGGTTAACCCTGCCGCTTCGTGCTCCAGACCGGAAATGACAAGTGCCGGGCGACAGCTTTTCCACCAGCGCCAACCACGGCCTGTGACAGTGACGTAACGGTCAGCGATTATGGTTAATGGATCGATAATTTGGTGCATCGCGCTGACGATGGGCCCGGATGGCCGCGGCGTAGGCTGCGGCGGAGGCTTCGGCGTCGGATGAGCACGGGCCGTGGCGGAGCGGGGTCGCCCGCAGGCCGGACAGGCGCCCGCGTCATCGCGCCCCCAGGAGCAGGCGGTCCAAGCCCGAGGAGAACCTCAACTCGATCCTCCGGCCATCGCGCCCG
>NZ_BACT01000519.1:0-1114 GCF_000333255.1 Methylobacterium sp. B1
CGCCGATCGCGCCCCGCCAAAGGTCAACCTGACGCTCCACGTCTTCAGCCGCCGCGTCGGCGACGGCTACCACGTGCTTGAGAGCCTCGTCGCCTTCGCGGGGACTGCCGACCGCCTGACGCTGGATCCCGCTGCCCCGCTGGGCCTGACCGTCAGCGGGCCCACCGCCGGCCCGGCCGGTCCCACGGACGACAACCTCGTCCTCCGGGCCGCCCGGGGCCTCGCCGCGCGGGTCCCGGGGCTGCGCGTGGGCGCTTTCCATCTGGTGAAGCGCCTGCCGGTCGCGGCGGGGATCGGCGGCGGCTCCTCCGACGCCGCCGCGGCCCTGCGGCTGCTGGCGCGCCTCAACGGGCTGTCCCTCGACCACGAGGCCGTCGGCGCGGTGGCGCGCGAGACCGGCGCCGACGTGCCGGTCTGCCTCGTCCCGCGGGCCCGGATGATGCGCGGTGCCGGGGAGGAGATCGGCCCGGCCCTCGGCCTCGCGCCGCTGCCGGCGGTGCTGATCAATCCCGGCGTCCCGGTGCCCACGGCCCCGGTCTTCAAGGCGCTGGGCCTCGCCGCCGGCCAGGAGCTCCCGGGCGCACCGCATCCGACGATCCCGCAAGACATGGCGACCGGCACGCTGCTGGAAGCCCTGGCCGGGGCCCGCAACGATCTGGAGGCGCCGGCCCTGACCGTGGCACCGGTGATCGGCGACGCGCTCAAGGCCCTCCGCGGCCAGGGCTGCCGCCTCGCGCGGATGTCGGGCTCGGGTGCGACCGTGTTCGCGCTGTTCGCCGACCGGCGCGCGGCCGTGCGGGCCGCCGCAGCCCTGCGCACCGCCCACCCTGCATGGTGGGTCGCACCGACCTTCCTGCGCTGAGCCAACCCGCGGCAGGCGTTCAGGCCGGCTCCGCCGCGTAGACCGTCACGACCCCGTTCCCCTCCGGCACCATCACGCGCCAGCGGCTTGCCCGCGGCAGGTCGCCGGGATCCATCGCGCTGACCCGGCCGCTCCCGACATCGAAGGCGGCCAGCCGGCCGTCCCTGTCGCAGCCGCACAGATACGCGCGGCCGCCACCGAGATGGAGCGCAGCCGGAGCGAGGGCGGCGTGGCCGAAGGCGATGTCCGCGA
>NZ_BACT01000518.1:0-17593 GCF_000333255.1 Methylobacterium sp. B1
TTGCGAGGAGCCCGGTCGCCTGGTCGGCCACAGCCTCACCCGCGTCCGGCGGGCCGGCAACCCTTGGGCTTGCCTGCATTTGCATCAGCCCGTCCTCGAAGACCCGCACGGCCGCGCAAATCGCGCCGGCCTCGTCATGCGGCTCCTGCTCACCCAGACACTCCATCGTATCGCGGCCCACCGGAGGGCGTCGAGCGGCGTGCCCGTCCGTGGCCGGACCGGGCAGATGGCTGACGTCGCGCCGAGCGGCGTTCGGGAACAGGTTGAGCTTCGACATCGATGACACTCCCCGGATCGCCGGCACCCTGGAGCATCAAAGATAATGAGAGGTTAAATCGATGGTCCGTCAAGACGGCCGCGAATGAACCGCAAATACAGGAGGCAAAACACGCTTCGATGATAGCATGTAAAAATTATACAGATTGAATTGGACACAAATTTTGCGTCTTTATAGCCCTCTTCGACCGGGAAGACTGGGCGATCCCGACCTCGCCGGGGGAGCCGGCTCAGATCCTGCGGCCGGATGCGCCTGAGGCCACCGGGTGGGCCGCGCAGCCCTACCGCTCGGTGAGCTTCATCTCGATCCGGCGATTGCGGGCGTAGGCCTCCTCGGTCGCCCCGGCCTCGAGAGGCTGAAATTCGCCGAAGGCACCCGCCAGGAGATGCTGCGGCGGGATCCCCTTGCCGGCGAGGTACTGGACCACCGCGATGGCGCGCGCCGCCGAGAGCGACCAGTTCGACGGGAATTGCGACGTGCTGATCGGGCGCGCATCGGTGTGCCCATCCACCCGCAGCACCCAGGGCAGATCCGCCGGGATCTGCTTGGCGAGATCCGAGATGGCCCCGGCGATGCGGTCGAGTTCCGGCCCGGCCTCAGGCTTGAGGGTCGCGGAGCCGCCCGGAAACAGCACCTCGGATTGCAGCACGAACCGGTCGCCGACCACGCGGATGTCGGGCCGGTTACCGAGGATCTGGCGCAGGCGGCCGAAGAAGTCGGACCGGTAGCGGGCCAGTTCCTGAACTTTCTGTGCGAGAGCGACGTTCAGCCGGCTGCCGAGTTCGGCGATCCGCGCCTGGGATTCCCGGTCGCGGCTCTCGGAGGCCGAGAGGGCGTCCTCCAGGGCGGCGAGCTGCCGGCGCATGGCGCTGATCTGCTCGTTCAGCAGGTCGATCTGAGACAGCGCCCGCTTCGTCGCCCCGCGTTCGGCCTCCAGCTGCTTGTCGAGCGTACCCGCGGCGCCCTGGCTGACGGTCGCGGCCTCGGCCTGCACCTTGGCCCGGTCGCGCTCGGCCTCGACGCCGGCGAGGGTCGTGCGGAGGTTCCGCGCCTCCTCCTCCTGATTCCGGCGGTTCGTCCGCTCCAAAGCGAGCAGATCGGTGAGGTCGGAGATCTGGCGGTTGAGCTTGGCCAGCGTCTCGTCCCGGCCGGTCAGCTCCTGCGACAGGAAGAACTGCCCCACCACGAACACCGTAAGCAGGAAGACCACCGAGAGGAGCAGCGTCGCCAGCGCGTCGACGTAGCCGGGCCAGACATTGAGCGTGCGCCGAGTCCGCGTCGCCGTGGAGGCCACTAGACGCGCTCCCGGCCCAGCCGGTCGAGCACCTGCTTCAACTCGCGCTCGCGACTGGCCTGCGCCTCCACCCAGTCGCGGATCATCTGCTGCTCGGCGCGCATGTGCTGGACGAGACCTTGGATGCCCTCGGCGAGATTGGTCATCGCCTGCGTCGCCGCGCGGCTCCCGCCGCCCTCGGCCACCAGAGCCGTCAGGCGGTCGACGGCGTCCTTCAATTCCTGCGTGCCCGCGGCAGGCCGCACCGCCGCGACGGTCGCCACAGCCTCGGGCGCGGTCGCGCCGGACATCAGCCAGTCCTGCAATTCGTTGTGGAACCGGGCATGGGCCTGCCCCACCTGCAGTTCCAGGAAGCCGGTGATCAGAGACGAGGCCAAGCCGAACAGCGAGGCCGAGAAGGCCAGGCCGATGCCTGAGAGCGGCACCGCAAGACCGGATTTCAGTTCGTCGAACATCACGCCGGCATCGCCGCCACCGCGCATACCCTTGATGACGCCGCCCACCGCCGACAGCGTATCGATGAGGCCCCAGAAGGTCCCGAGCAGGCCGAGCAGGATCAGGATGCCGGCGATGTAGCGCAGGATGTCGCGGCCCTCGTCGAGGCGCACCGCGATCGTGTCCAGATAGCCGGTGGTGCCCGGGAGGGTGGCGCCTCCAGCCCGCGCGGCGATCATCGGCGCCATCGGCGCCAGCAGGGCCGGCGGCCGTTTCACCGGCCCGCCGTTGGCGACGGCGTTGACGTAGGCGGTCTCGCGGAACAGCCGCACAACCTGACCGAAGGCGATCAGGACCGCGATCAGCAACACCCCGAGGATGAGACCGTTGAGTCCGGGATTGGCCAGGAAGGCCGGGGTGATCTGCCTGAACAGGATGAAGGCCAGGAAGCCCACCAGGATCAAGAAGATGACCATGCGCCCGAGATAGATCCCGGGTGTGCCAGCGGCCCCCTTTTAACGTCGCCGGTTTCTCGGGCGGCCATCCGTCGCTCTAACCTGATCTCATTACGCGGCAGCCGGATGCCGGCGCCGATCGTGGGCACTGTGGGGGTAGGCCCGCACGCGATCAAGTCTCGCGAAGGTCAGCGGGAAGCTATGCCCACCCCCTTCGGGACCGGCGACGCACAAAAGGCTTAAGACCGCCGCTTCGTCCTAAGCCGAACCGGCATCCGCAGAACCGGACGGGACGCTAATCCCAGAATTGCGGCCAGCTCTCCTCCAGATGCGGCCCGAGGCGGAGGGCTGCGACCCGCGTGGCGAGGCCGCGCGCATCCGTCTCCACCGCGATGCCGCTCAGGGTGCCCTCACCGACCGCCACCTCCCATCGGGAGCCCGGCGTCTTCTGGATCATGCGCCGGATCGGCTCGTCCTTCTGCATGCCGATCACCGAATCGTAATCGCCGCACATGCCGGCATCCGACATGTAGGCCGTGCCACCCGGCAGGATCCGGTGGTCCGCGGTGGGCGTGTGCGTGTGCGTCCCGACGACGAGGCTCGCCCGCCCGTCGAGGTAATGACCGAAGGCCTGCTTCTCGCTCGTCGCCTCGGCATGGACGTCGACGATCACGGCGTCGGCCGCCGCGCCGAGGGGGCAGGCGGTGAGCTCCCGCTCCACGGCCGTGAACGGATCGTCCATCGGGTCGAGGAAGACGCGGCCCATCACATTGACGACGAGGACGCGGGCGCCTCCCTGCGTCTCCACGACGGTCGCGCCGCGGCCCGGCGTACCCGGGGGATAGTTCGCCGGCCGCACCAGGCGTGGCTGGCGGGCGATGAAGACCATCGCCTCGCGCTGGTCGAAACTGTGATTGCCCAGCGTCACCGCATCGGCACCGGCCTGGATCAGTTCGTCGCAGATGGCCTCGGAGATGCCGAAGCCGCCGGCCGCGTTCTCGCCGTTCACCACCACGCAGTCGAGGCGCCACCGCTCACGCAGGCGCGGCAGGCGCTCGCACACGACGGTGCGGCCCGAGCGCCCGACGACGTCGCCGAGAAAGAGCAGGCGCATGGGTCAGGCGGTCCTGTCGCAGCGGATCACGCCGGACTCGGTGATCACGAACTGGAGGGGTCGGTCGTGCGGCTCGGCCGGCACCCGCTCCACCTCCTGGGCGGCGAAGCCGATGCCGACGGTCAGGACCGGACGGGTCCGGGAGAGGCGCGCGATCGCGCCGTCGTAGTAGCCGCGGCCGTATCCGATGCGCTGACCGGTCCGGTCGAAGGCGGCGAGCGGGACGATCAGCGCGTCGGGCTCCACCGGCGGAAGCGACGGATCGGGCTCGCTGAGACCGAATCGGCCGGCGATCAGGTCGTCGCCGACGCGCCATTCGCGGAACACCAGGCCGTCCGGCGTGACGTGCGGCAGGGCCACGGTTTGGGCGCGGGCGCGCAGGCCCTCGACGGCGGGGCGGGGGTCGACTTCGCTGCGGATCGGCCAGAAGGCACCCACCAGACGGGCCTGGGCAAGCTCGGGCAGCGCGAGCAGCGCGCGTCCGATCGCCGCCGAGGCGGCCTGCCGAGCCGCGGGATCGAGGGCGTCGCGGGCTGCGAGGGCAGCGCGGCGGAGTTCCGCCTTTCGGGCGACGTCCGGAGCTTCGGCGCTGGCCTGGGGAGGGGTCGGGTGCGGAGCCACGTGAGCCGTTGGAGGATCGATCCCGGGAAACCTACAGCGTAGGTGGGCGCCGTGTTGGCCAAGTCCAGGGACGAGGCCAGGGACAGCTCCCGAGGGAGTCGATAAGGCCCCGGGGATAGTGCTCCTGACGAACTCTGCAGCCCCGCTGTCATCATGTAGCGGTCCTGACCCGATCCCGCCAGGGCCGTGCGTACCAAAAACCGCAGGTCGTCGCTTCAGGCCGGCGCCGCTCCGCCGTCTTTCGCGCCGGCCGCTCGGGCCCGGGCCACCGCGAGAATCTCGATGCGGCCCTCCTCGTCGGCGACCGACTGCCACAGGCGGATCAGCTCGATGAGATCGGCCAGCGGGCGCGATGCCGGAGTCCCGAAGAAGGCCGCGACCGGCACCCCGTTCACGTCCGCGATCCGACGCAGATGGGCACTGACATCGCGCCGCCCACCGGCCCGGTCCTCGAAGCTGGCTGTCTGCATAAGAGCGCACCCAAAATTGGATCGCAGGCCGCGAAGTTAGACAATGCTACGTCGCCACGTGATCAATACAATTTATCCGATGGGATAATAGAGTATGCCGCAGCGGTTATCCACGCCGATGGCGCTCCATATCGGTGAAAGCCGCATCACGGGGGCCGCCGTCTTTGCGAGGCTGGCGAGCCGGCTAGGTCGGCCTGCCGACAGACCTCCGCGATGCGGCGACGTGTGCGAGCCGCGCGCCACCGACATGCTGTAGCAACAATCGGAACGACGCAGTCATCCGGGACCGCGCCGCGTGCCGATTGTTTACCATGCCCCCAGTCATCCGCGCGATTGAGGCGCTGATCGGGGTCCCGATACATTGTCCGCAGACTGCGCGACTCTTGCAGTAGAGAAGGCGCCCGCGAGGGACCGACCCGGATTGAGACGACGGTGACCGATCGTGGCACAGATCGACCATAACATCGCTGTCGCGACGTGGCTCGCCCCCGTGCAGCCGGCTCATCCCGAGCGTCCGGGCCCGAACCGTCCGGACACGACGGCCGAGCTGGGCGACCTGTGGCGGATCCTGTGGCGGCGCAAGTGGCTGGTCTTCGGAACGGCGCTGCTGCTCGGACTCACCGTGCTGACCTATGCCCTGATCACGCCGTCGCTCTACACGGCCACGGGACAGATCCTGATCGATCCCCGGGACCGTCAGGTCGTCACCAACGACGTCAATCCCGCCGCATTGTCGCCGGATGGTGGCATCGCGCAGGTCGAGAGCCAGGTGAAGGTGATCGAGTCGGACGCCGTCCTGGGGCGGGCGGTCGATCAGGCCGGCCTCGAGCGGGTGCCGGGCTTCGGCGTTCCGCAGGAGAGCGGCGTCACCCGTGCGTTGGCGTCCCTTCGCGAGATGCTGACCGGGCCGAGGCCGGAACGCCGCGTCGATGCGCGCGGCCGCGCCCTCGACCAGCTGCGACGCCGGCTCGCGGTCAAGCGCGCCGACAAGGTGTTCGTGATCGACCTGGTCGTCACCACGACCGATCCCGATCTCTCGGCGCGGATCGTCAATGCCATCGCGGGCGCCTACCTGACGGACCAGACCGAGGCCCGCTCGGACGCCGCCAAGCGCGCCGCGGGCGATCTGCGCGGGCGCCTCGACGAGCTGCGGAACGCCGTCAACACCGCCGACAAGAAACTGGAGGATTACAAGGCGCGCAACGGCCTCATCGCCTCCAGCGGCCGGCTGGTGAACGAGCAGCAACTCACCGACCTGAATGCGCGGCTTGTCGCGGCGCGGGCTCGGACCGCCGAGGCCAAGGCGCGCCTTCAGGGGATCCGCGACGCACGCGGGCAGGCGATCGGGTCCGGAGCGATGCCGGAAGCCGTCCAGTCCTCAGTGATCGACCGGCTCCGCGGCCAGTACGCGGAACTCGCGGCCAAGGAGGCGGACCTGCGCACCAATCTCGGCGAGCGCCACCCGTTCATCGCCGCCGTGCGCACGCAGATGCAGGACGTCCGCCGGCTGATCGACGCCGAGCTGAACCGGATCGCGGGCGCCGCCGAGACCGAGTCCCAGCGGGCCCAGGCCAACGAACGGACCCTCGCGGCGGAGCTGGAGCGCCTGCAGCGGCAATCGGCGGTCAACGCCCAGTCGTCGGTGCAGCAGCGCGAGCTGGAGCGGGAGGTCGACGCGGCGCGCTCGGTCTACAACGCCTTCCTGGTCCGCGCCCGGGAGATCAAGGAGCAGACCAGCATCGACAGCTCGAACGCGCGGATCATCACCGCGGCGCGGCCGCCGCAGGATCCGAGCTGGCCACCGCGCCTGATCCTGGTCGCCGCCGCCCTCGCCGGCGGCCTCGGCCTCGGCGCCGGTCTCGCGCTGACGCGGGAATACCTCGCGCCGACCGTGCTCTCGTCCCGGCAGTTGGAGCGCCTGTCGAACGCCCCGGTCGTCGCGGTGCTGCCCGGCCTGCGGCCGGGCGGCGCGAGCGCGAGCGCGGCGAGCATGACGCTCGATCACCTCGCCGCGACCTCAAGCAGCCGCGGCCGCTCCCTGGCGCTGCTCGTGACTTCGGGCGAATCCGACGATGCGGAGCGCCGGGCCGTGATCGCGCTGCTCGCCGCCGTGGCGGTCGGGCGCGGCGACCGGGTTTTGCGGATCGATGCCGATCTGCGATCGGACGGCTCCGGCACCGGCGGCCTGCTCGACGTGCTGCGCGGCGAGCAGAGCCTCAACGCCGTGACGCAGACCGATCCGGCCTCCGGTGCCCGCCGGATCGGACTCGGCGATACGGTGAAGCCCCTGCGCGACGCCCTGACACCCGCCAACATCGAGCGCTTCATTGCAGGCGTGAAAGGACGCTTCGACCTCGTGATCGTGGATGGCGGCGTGCTGACCGAGAATCTGCGGCTCGGCCCTCTGGCCGCCGCCGCGGACCGGCTGCTGCTGGTCGCCTGCAACGGTGCGACGCGCCAGCGCGATCTGATCGACCTCGTCGACACGTCGGAGGCCCTCGGCCGACCGGTCTCCGGCTCCCTGCTCCTCACCCGGCGCACCGCGTGAGGACCCTCCGGCAGACCGCCGTCGCGCGCCGCCGCGCCGCGGTGGCGCGCCCGGGTCCGGTTCTGCGGGTCCTTCTGCGGGTGGAAGCGGCGGCGCTGTCGCTCTGGGCCCTCCTCCTCGTCGGGGTCTCCGGCGGCCTTCTGTGGGTGCTGGGGCTCAACTACGAAGGGATCACCGGCTCGGCCGCCTCCAAGATCCACCCGGCCACCTATCTGGCGGTGATCCTGATCGGCTGGACGCTGGTACGGGCGGGCAATCCCGTGATCCCGGTGGCAGGCGCGCTGAACCGACGCCCGGCCAGCGTGCTCCTGGCCGCCTGCGGCGTGGCGCTCCTCGCGCTGATCGCGGCCCGGGGCGGCGCGGGCCTCGCCGGCTCGATCGATACCTTCGTGCTCGCCGGCCTCATCCCGATCCTGCTGATGGACCGCGACGCCGCCACGCTCGGCCGGCTGGAGACCGTCTTCCACGCGGTCATGCTCGCCAACGCCCTGCTCGGCCTGTTCGAACTGGCGAGCGGCCAGCGATTCTTCCCCTATCGGTTCGACGGCGTCGCGTTCGAATCCGACACCCGCTCGGCGGCGTTGCAGGGGCATCCGCTGGCCAACGCGACCTTGACGGCCTGCTACATCCTGGCGCTCGCCAAGGGTGGTGGCCGGCTGGCGCCGATGGCCCGCGCCGCGATGATCGGCCTCCAGCTGGTCGCCCTCGTCACGTTCGGCGGTCGCTCGGCCACCGTCACGACACTGGTTCTCGGGAGCGGCGTGGGCCTCGTGGCCCTGAACCGCACCCTGCGCACCGGCCGCGTTCCGCTGGCGGCGGCGGCCGGTGCCTGCTTCGCCCTCACCCTGCTGCCGGTTCTGGTCGCTATCCTGGCCGCTGCCGGCTTCTTCGACACCCTCCTGGACCGGTTCGTCTCGGACGGCGGCAGCGCCAAGGCCCGGGTCGACATGCTCTCGGTCTTCGACGCGATCCCGTTCCGGCAGCTCCTGCTCGGCCCCGACTTCCTGCAGGTGAACACCCTGCGCCGGATCTACGGGCTGGAATGGGGCATCGAAAATTCGATCATCTCGGCCGTGCTCTATCACGGCATCCTGGTGACGGCGGTGCTGGTGATCACGGTGGGGCTCTACCTGGCGGAGATCGCGCGGGACTGTCGGCGCGGGGTCTGGCTGCCGATCCTGGCCTTCGTGATCCTGGTGAACACCTTCGAGGGCCTGGCCGGCAAGACCACCCTGCTGGCCAAGTTCGCCCTGATGCTCATCGTGCTGTTCCCGCCCCTCCCCGCCCGGGGGCGCGCCTGATCGTGAGCGGAGGGCGGCCGTTTCAGGACCGGCTCCGGAGCCCGAGCGCTGCGACGAGGGCGGGATCGGCGACGTGCGCGTCGTCCATGAAGCCGAGGCCGTCGAAGAGATTCCAGAACGACCAGGCGAACCCATTCGTCTCGGCCGCCATCCGGACGTCGCGGATATAGGCGGCCCGGTCCGGAGCCCGGGACGCCGTGAACCGGGCATCGGTGCGCAGGGCCCCGAACTCGCCCATCAGAACGTGTCCCGGGGCGATGCCGTAGAGGTCGGCCCAGGTCGAAACCGGCGCCATCGCGTCGGCGATGTAGGCGGGGCCGGGCGCGGCCTCGAAATAGTCGCGCAGCTTCGCTTCAATCACCGCCCGATCGCGCGCCTTCTCGGCCTGCGTCACCGTGCGGTCCGCGTCCATGCGCGCCTCGACCACCGCCAGCGTCTCCCGCAGCGCGCCGCGCGTCCCGGGCCAGGGAACCGCCGTGAGCCAGCGATAGAACGGCTCCTCGGTAAGCCACGTCGCTCCCTGATGGGAGAACAGGTACGGCTCGTAGAAGTGGAACGTGTAGAGCAGCGGCGAAAACCGCGCGAGGGTGCCCGGATCGAGCGCGGTCAGGCCGGCGACGAGACTGCCGCAGGATCCCGTCGCCACCAGGGTCAGCGCCGGTGCCGCCGCCCGGGCCGCCTCGAGGAGCCTGTTCTGGACCCGATTCCAGGCGAGCGCGCCGCAGGCCTGCAGCGGCTCGTTCACCGGTTCCAGGGCCACTTGGCCGGCATCCTTCCGGGCACACAGGCGCGCGAGGGCGCCGACGAGGTCGCGATAGGCGGAGAACAGCGGCGCCCGGTCCGAACCGTAGAACGCGTCGGGCGTGTAATGGTGAGTCGCGGCATTGGCCTGGACATTGACCACGACGCGCAGCCCGGCCGCCAGGATCGCATCGATGGCGGCGGAGAGCGCATCGAACAGTTCGGTGCGCCGGGTGCCCGTGAAGGCCACGAAGGGTCCGGGATCGAGGGGCAGTCGCACGAAGTCGAAGCCGAGATCGGCGAGCTGCCCCAGGTCGCGGGGCGTGGGTATCGGCCGGCCGGCCTGGAAGGGCGGCCAGGCATAGTCGGTCCGCGGAGGCGGGTATTCGGTGGTCAGCGAGAACCACGGCCACAGGGCGATGCCCCGACGCAACGCGATCGGCGCAGGCGTCGCTCGGACGGGTCGCGCCCCCGCCGCTGCGAGGGCACCGACGAGCAGCGAGCGCCGGCTTGGGCCTACCATTCCGGACCGGCTGCGGCGCCGACGAGAACGGCGCCGGGTTCGGCGGCCGAGACGTCCGGCGCCGGCGGGTAGCCGCCGACCCGGCGCAGCGTGTCCTCATAGGAGGCCAGCACGTCGTCCCAGCGGAACCGCTCGGCGCGCCGCCGTGCGGCCTTGCGGGCCGCCGCGACCGCGGCCTCGTCGGCGAGGACATGCGCGATCTCTGCGGCGCAGCTGTCCCGATCCGAGAAGTAGAACTGATCGTCGCCGGCCGTGCCCCGGTTGAACGGATTGTCGTGGGCGATCACGGCGTTGCCTGCCCACAGCGCCTCGACCAGCGACGGGTTGGTGCCGCCCACGGTGTGACCGTGGAGATAGGCCCGCGCATGAACCCGAAGGGCCTGAACCTGCTCGGGCTCATAGATGGCGCCGGGGAACAGCACCTCGGGCGAGGCGGCATCCTCCACGGCGCGATGGTACGGGTTGCCGACATTCAGCGTGCCGAGGACGACCAGCCGCATGCCCCGGGCGCGGCGTGAGAACGCCTCGACGAGCGTCAGGATGTTGTTGTCCGGCTCGATGCGAGCGATCGAAACGAGGTAGCGATCGGGCTCGAGCCCGAGGGGCGGCGGTCCGGTTTCGGCCGGAGGGTCGCCGCCATACGGAATGGTCGTGATGGCCGCGCGCGGCCGGCGTCGGGCGAGATGGTCGGCGATCCCGGGATGGTCGGCCACCAACCGCTGCGAGGACCACGCGGCGATCCACTCGCTGACATAGAAGAAGGCGCGGACGGGCAGCGACCATTTCGGACGGCGCCACTCGATGCCGTCCATGTTCGTCACGATCCGTCCGCCGCGCGCCCGCAGGTAGGGCAGGAACACCGCACCGTTGTACCCGAGCACCAGGCACACGCCGCCGCGTGTCGCCGCATCGTGCGTGCAGATGGCGTCGAAGGCGAGAGTCGCGGCAGGGCCGCTCAGGCCGGTCTCCACGGTGATCAGTTCGACGCCGTTCCAGAGGCGAGTCGAAATGCGCTCCCGCACCGTGTCGACGTCTCGCTGACAGTACACCCCGACCTGCCATCCGCGACCGGCCAAGAACAGCGCCAGACGTTCGGCAAAAGTCTCGAAGCCGCCATGCGCAGCCGGAATTCCGCGCGTGCCAAGAATAAGTAGTTTCGGTGCGCGGTCAGCCATGGACCTTCCTTCCCAATTAAGGGCCCCTATTGTAAAGCCCGAGGATACAGTCACGGCGCCCTGCTATTACAACCGCTAGTTGCTGTAAAAATTCAGAAATAGACTTATGGTTGATAGCCCAGGATTCAAGTCGTGTCGCGTCAGCGACGACGATCGCGCCCTCGCAGCCGCCATGCGCGCGGAGGGCGACGCCACGTCGCGTCTGCGGATCACCTGCGTCCATCAGGGCTTCGAGTTGTACGGCTCGGATCGCTGCTTCATCGAGACCGTCCGGACCATCCGGGCCGCCCATCCCACCGCGCGGATCGACGTGGTGCTCCCGCGGCACGGTCCGATCGTCGCCGGGCTGGAGCCGTTCGCCAACGACATCGTCATCGCACCGCTCTGGATCCTGCGGCGCAAGAATCTGGCGCGACTCGCAACTCTGGGTCTGTTGACGCTGCCCATCGCCATAATCCGTGCGTTGCGTCGCATCCGCGCGAGCGACCTCGTCTACATCAACACCACCGTGGTGGCCGACTATCTGTTGGCCGCCCGGCTCGCGCCCGGCCGGAGCATCGTGCACGTCCACGAGATCCCCGAAGGCGTTGTGCTGAAGGTCCTGCGTGGTCTGATCCGCTGGAGCGGCGCCAACGTGGTGTTCAACTCGCGGGCCACCGAGCGAACCTACGCCCTGCCCCACGGGACCACAGCCCGCGTCGTCTACAACGGCATCGCCGGTCCGGCAGAGCCGAACCGGCCTGCGTATGACGGGTCTCGGCCGCTTCGGGTGCTGATGCTCGGCCGGATCAGCCGGATCAAGGGACAGGACGTCCTCGTGGAGGCCCTCGCCTCGCTGCCCGAACCCGTGCGCCAGCGGATCCAGGTGCGCATCGTCGGCAGCGCCTTCGAGGATGACGCCCGCGAGCAGGCCCTGGTGAAGCGGATCGCCGAGGCGGGTCTCGCCGATCAGGTCACCCTCGCGCCGTTCGTCGCCGATCCCGCGGCGCTCTACCGCTGGGCCGACGTGGTCACGATGCCGTCGCAGCGACCGGAATCCCTCGGCCGCGTGGCGATCGAGGCGATGTCCTACGGCGTTCCGCCCCTCGTCACCGCCATCGGCGGCCTTCCGGAGGTGGTGGAGGCCGGGAAGACCGGCTGGATCGTTCCGTCGGGCGGCCCGGAGCCGATCGCCGCCGTGCTGGCGGATCTGGTCGCGGACCCGGCGCGCTGGCGCGATTTCGGCCGTGCGGCGCGGGCACGCTACGAGAGCCTGTTCTCCGAAGCCTCGGCGGCCGAGGGTATCGAGGCGATCGTCCGGACGACGCTGCGCCGCCCGCGGGCGACGGATGCCGCGCGCGCCGCGGACGTTCCGGCCCGCCCGGCAGCTTAGAGCCGGCGTCCTCGCATTCGCCTCGGTTCCGATCCGGCGACGGAGCCGGTCGTGGGACCGGGCTCGCCCTCAGCGATCGGGGCCGAGCACCGCAGCCGCGCGGGGCGGGGCGGACCATACGGCAACTGACGGTCGTCCACCGCTTCGCGGATTCGCCCCGAGGCCTTGAAGGCCCGCTGGACACGACGGGGATTCGGCGCGCAGTGCGGCAGTCACCCTGTGGACGATCGGCGGCGCAAGGATGCAATGCGACCGCGCCTGATCGATGAGCGTGCAGCGCGGACAACCCTGCCTGGGCAGGACGAGGAGCGACATGGCAGCCAAGCTCGCAGTTCAGGAGACTGCGGATGCCCTGGACTGGGACAGACGGATCTGGGCTTGCCCCGGCGCCAACATCTATTGCGGCAGTCCCTGGGGCGCCTACAAGGTGCGGCGCGGATTGGCGGTGCGGCGCGCGGTGGTGACCGGCGACGGTGCGGATCTCGCCTTCATCCAGTGGCAGACCCGTCGCAAGGGGCCGGCGCGGTTCATCCACGTCCAAGGCGGCCCCTTGCTGACCCAGGCTGGGACACACCGCGCGGAGGCGGTGTTCGCGGCGTTCATCGATCACCTCGCCCTCGGTCGGCTCGACATCCTCGCCATCGACTACGAGCAGTTCGAGACCCGGGATGCGACGCTGGCTCTCCTGATGCACGGCTTCACCCCGGTGATCGGCGCCCACGATCACACTCTCGAACTCGACCTGACGCAGGATCTCGACGCCATCCAGGCCGGTATGGAGCAGCGCTGGCGCAAGGCCCTGCGCAAGGCGGAGCGCAACACCGAGGTCACGACGCATTTCCTGACAGACCGAGCCGAGCGCCTGTCGGCCTTCGACGATTTCACCGCGATGTTCGCGGCCCTGCGGGAGCGCAAGGGTTTCGCCACGACGCTGCAGCCGAAGGCCTACCGGGACATCGCGGCTGAGGACGAGCACCTGCTCTTCCTCGACGTCCGCGAGAAGGGAGAGCGCATCCTCGTGCGCATCGCGCATCTGTCGGACACGCGCTGCACGGATTTCTACACGGCCTCGAACGCGCGGGCCCGGGCGACGGGCGCCGCCACCCTCGCCGTCTGGCGCTTCGTGGAACGAGCGAAGGCGGAAGGCTGCCGCGTCTTCGATTTCGGCGGCATCGATCCGGCGGTGAACCGTCCCGTCTTCGACTTCAAGCGCGGCCTGTGCACCCACGTCGTCCAGCACAACCCGCTCTGGATCTACAGCAAGACGCCCGCGCTGCGGAAACTGGCGCCCGTCCTGCTCTCCCTCCGCTGAGCGCCGCCGCCGCGCCCTTCACAGGACGCCGACGGGCCGCGCCGGCCTCGGATGCCGGGCCAGCGTCCGAAAGGCCGAGACCGACCAGACCAGCGTGGCCACCTCGGAGGACAGCAGGCCGACGAGCGCCGTGGCGGGAGGCATCAGCAGCAGCAGCACCGGCACCATCACGGCCATGCCGAGGGCGGCGCTCGCGACCGCACCCGCCGTGATGGTCCGGAACGCCGCGGAGGCCTCCAGATAGGCCCGCGGGATCGCGTAGAGCAGCGACACGGTCACCACCGCCCAGACGCCGAGCCCGATCCAGCCCATCGGCTGGTCGGTGAACCGCCCCTTGAACAGGATGTCCTCGATCAGCGGCAGGGCGGCCGCCATCAGCGCACCATAGGCGAGACAGGCGCTGCCGAGCAGGATCCCGTTGCGGATGACGAGCCGGCGTGCGGCGTCGACCTGCCCGGCCGCGAGCAGCCGGCTGATCTCCGGCAGGATCATGTTCAGCAGCGCGCTCGCCGGGATGCGCAGCGGCGCATAGAGCACGATCGTGGCGGCGATCGGCGCGTAGGCGGCAGGCCCGGCCAGGAGCGCCAGCAGCAGGGTCAGCCCCTGCCCCTGCACGGTTAGGCTGGTGACGCCGGCCAGAGACCAAGCGAGGGTCCGCCAGATCGCCCGGTAGCGCGCCCGTGCCCGCGCGTGGAGGGAGAAGCGGATCCGCTCGCGGAGTGCCCCGTACGCCACGGCGATCGCGATCGCGTGGGCGAGTGCGATCGCCGCGAAGGCCCGATCCAGGAGCGCCGTGCCCTCGCCGTTCAGCCACCGCGCGACCAGGAGACCGCCGCAGACCGCGTAGACCAGATCGCTCAGGCCGGCGATCCGGGGACGGCCGCGGGCGAGAAGCACGATCCGCAGATAGCTCCGGAAGGCGTAGAGGCCCACGAAGGCTCCCGCCGCGAGCGCGCCGAGGCCGATCACCGGGATCAGCACCAAGCCGACGCCTGTCGCCATGACGCCCGAGACGAGCACCGCCCCCGAGCCGAACATCACGTCGTAGCCGAGCGCCGCCGGCCGCCCCAGGCTCCGGGCGACGTGAATCGTCGCCGGGACCGCGACCAGGGCCCGGATATAGGTGATGCCGACCGCACCGACCGCGAAGACGATGGCGAACAAGCCGTAATCGTGCGCGCCGAGTTCGCGCACCAGCAGGATGTTCAGGAGGAAGTGGAACAGGCTCTGGATCAGTTCGCCTGACAGGATCACGGCGAACCGCCCGGAGAGGACGGCGCGCATCGGTCCGGGCAGGCGGCGACGGCCGGGACCCGGGATCCGGAGCCAATCACCGGGACGCGGCATCGAATCGGGCATGTGGGTGTGGACAGTCTCCGTATGGGCGCGCCGACGGTGTTCCGGCACCGTCATCGAGAGCCGGCCGGTGGCGCAGCATCCGCATTCCTCCGGCTCTGCGCACGCGTCGAAGGATCCGCGCCCGATCGGTCTCAGATGACGCCCTGGCACGCGGCGCGCAGTGCGGCAATGCAGCGCGTGAGATCGTCGTCGTTCGCCCAGACATGCGGGCTGATGCGCAGGGCGCCGGAGCGCTCGCTGACGAAGACCTTGTCCTGGTGCAGGCGCCCGACGAGATCGGTCGGCATCCCCGCAGGCGGCCGCAATCCCAGGATGTGCGGTGCCCGCAAGGCCGCCGGCATCGGCGTCAGGCCGAACGCGGCGACCCCGTCCGCCAAGCGGTCTGTCAGCCCGCGTAGGCGGGCGGCGATGGCCGGCACGCGCCATTCGGCGATCAGCTCCAACCCGGCTACGGCCATGGACAACGCCACCGGATCGTAGAGTTCGCCCCGGTCGTAGCGGCGTGCGCCGACGGCCGGCGGCCGGTTCCCGACATTCTCCTCGATGGCCGCCCCGTCCTGCCGGTACGGCGCCGCGTACAGGAAGGCGAGGCCATAGGGACCGAGGGTCCATTTGTAGGTGGGGAAGGCCAGGAAATCGGGGCGCCACCGGGCGACGCTCACCGGAACGGCGCCCACGGCCTGCGTCGCGTCGATCACCAGGGCCGCGCCCGCCGCATGGACCAGGGGGGCGAGACGGTCGAGGTCGATCAGGCTGCCATCGGTCCAGTGCAGCGGGGTCAGGGTGGCGAGGGCGAGCGGCGCGGCACCCGGCCGCGTGATCGCGGCCGCGACGGCTTCGGTCCAGTCCCCGTCCGAAGGGCGCGGGATCTCCTCAACCACGAGGCCCTGTCGCTCGGCCAGGCGGTCGAAGGCGAATCGCAGGGACGGAAACTCGTCGGCCACGCGCAGCAGGCGCCCGCCCGGTCTCAAAGTCAGGTTGTGCGCGGCCACCGCCATGGCGTGGCTGACCGCGCCGACGATCGCAATATCGTCCGCGCCGGCCCCGATCAGCCGGGCGGCCGCTGCGCGCGCCCGCTCGGCCCAAGCCGGGACCACCGCGCGGGGATGGTCCCAGGGTCGGCTCTTGACCAGAATTCCCGCTTCGCCCGCCTCGCGCACGCCCCGCGGAAGCGGCGACCACGCCGCCGCGTCGAGGTAGCAGATGTCGGCAGGCATCTCGAACAGGTGGCGCTGGCAGGGAAGCGCGACAGAGACGGATTCGGGAAACGCCATGATGCGCGGGAGCCTAGAGGATCTGACCTGTCGGGACCAAGGCCCGGGCTTGATCGCGCGGCGCCGATGCCGCAAGGCGACTCGTCCCAGCCCGCGAGGCCGCCTGTGCCGACCCGCCCGCCCCCGTCTGAGCCCGCAGCGCCATGGGCCGCCTGAGCCCCGACTGCTTCGACGCCGCACCCGCGCCGATGCGGGTCGCCGACGCGGTGGCGCTGATCCGGGCGCGGCTTCCGGTCCTGTCCGGAATCGAGACGGTTCCGCTCGCGGGTGCGGATGGCCGGGTCCTCGCGGAGGACCTGATCGCGCCGCTCGATCTGCCCCCCTTCGACAACGCCGCGGTGGACGGCTACGCCCTGCGGGCCGGCGATCTCGCGGTCGAGGGCGAAACGCGCCTGCCCATCGGCGGACGCGTGCCGGCCGGCCATCCGGCCGCCGATCCGGATCCGGGCGCGGTGGTTCGGATCTTCACCGGGGCGCCGATGCCTCCTGGGACCGACACCGTCGCCATGCAGGAGGACGTGCGGATCGAGGGCGGCACCGTTGTCCTGCCCGAGGGCCTTTTGCCGGGCTCCAACCGGCGGCGGGCCGGCGAGGACGTCGCCCGCGGCAGCATCGTGATCCGCGCCGGGACCCGCCTCGGGCCGCAGCACATCGCGCTCGCCGCCGCCTGCGGCCTGCCCGCGATGCCCCTGCGGAAGCCTCTGACGGTCGCGTTGTTCTCCACCGGTGACGAGCTGACGCAGCCCGGCCAGCCGCTGTCGCCGGCCGGCATTTTCGACGCCAACCGGCCGATGCTCGCCGCGCTCCTGAAACGGCTCGGCGCCAACCCGGTCGATCTCGGCATCCTGCGCGACGAGCCGGGGCCTCTGCGGGCGCGCATCGCGGCCGCCGCCGCGTCCCACGACCTGATCCTGACATCGGGGGGCGTCTCCGTCGGCGAGGAGGATCACGTCCGCGCCGCGGTCGAGGCTTCGGGCGCGCTGACCTTCTGGCGGCTGGCGATCAAGCCCGGTCGCCCGGTGGCACTCGGAACCGTGGCCGGCACGCCCTTCATTGGCCTGCCGGGCAATCCGGCCGCTGCCTACGTGACCGCCCTTGCGGTGCTGCGTCCCCTGGTCCTGCATCTCTCCGGGGCACACGACACGGCGCCCGAGATGGCGGTCCGCAGCGGCTTCGCCCGCGAGAAGCGGCCCGGGCGGCGCGAATATCTGCGCGTCTGCCTGCGCGCCGGCCCGGACGGTCTGCCTGAGGCCGTGCCGGCGCCCGGCGGAGCTCTGTCGGGCCTTGCGGGAAGCGACGGGCTGGTCGAACTCGCCGAGGAT
>NZ_BACT01000517.1:0-8796 GCF_000333255.1 Methylobacterium sp. B1
CTCGCCGGGGGGCCGCCGCCGGACGCCACCGAGCGGCTCGCCTTCCGCTACCCGGAGCTGCGGATCAGCTATCGCCCGGACGGGCCGCTGCCGCGCGTCCGGCGCGCCACCGCCAAGCTCCAGGCGGCCGGGACCTACGCCACGACGGTGACGCATCCGGCGTTCTTCCGGACCTACCTGACCCGTCAGCTGGAGCCGCTGATCGCGGATTACGGCATCGCCATCGAAGTCGGGCTGAGCGCGCAGGAGATCCCCTATCCCTACGTGCTGGAAGCCGGGCTCGACGCGGGCGGCCGGGCGGTCGACGGCGCGGATCTCGCCACCTACTTCCCGGTCCCGCTCCTGTCGCTCGTCGGCGACGAGATCGCCGACGGGACCTTCGACCAGGTGGCGGGCGAGCCGCTGCCCCTGGCGCTGTTCGACGGCGTGCGGGTCGATTACTCCCTCCGGCGGCTGGTCCATTACACCGGCTGCGACTGGCGCGACGTCCAGCCCTGGATCCTGCTCACCAACTACCACCGCTACGTCGACCAGTTCGTCCGCCACGGCCTGGAGCGGCTGGCCTCGGGCGCGGAGGGGTTCGAGCGGCTGGTCCTGCCGGGCGGAGTCTCCGTGAGCCGCGCCGAGGCCGCCGAGGCCGACCCCGCCGCGGTGATCGCCGCCTCGCCCTGGCACCGGCACCAGATGCCGGCCTACCATTTGGTGGCGCGCGACGCCGACGGGACCCAGCAGGGCACGACGCTGGTCAATATCGGCGTCGGCCCCTCGAACGCGAAGACGATCACCGACCATCTCGCCGTGCTGCGCCCGGATTGCTGGCTGATGGTCGGCCATTGCGGCGGCCTGCGGCAGTCGCAGACCATCGGCGACTACGTGCTGGCGCACGCCTATCTCCGCCGCGACCGGATCCTCGACGAGCTCGTGCCGCCGGACGTCCCGGTCCCGGCGCTGGCCGAGGTGCAGGTCGCGCTCCAGAGCGCCGCCGCCTCTGTGACGGGCGAGCAGGCCGACGCCCTGAAGCGGCGCCTGCGCACCGGCACGGTGGTGACCTATGACGACCGCAACTGGGAGCTGCGCTTCAGCCAGGAGCGGCGGCGGATCAACCAGTCCCGCGCGATCGCGGTCGACATGGAGAGCGGCACCGTCGCCGCGCAGGGCTTCCGCCTCCGCGTACCCTACGGCGCGCTGCTCTGCGTCTCCGACAAGCCGCTCCACGGCGAGATCAAGCTGCCGGGCGCCGCCAATGCGTTCTACGACCGGGCCGTCTCGGAGCATCTCCAGGTGGGATTGGCGGCGCTCGACGTGCTGCGCGCCGACCGGCACGGTCTCCACTCGCGCAAGCTGCGCAGCTTCGATGAGCCTCCGTTCCGGTGAGGGGCGCCCGGCGCGGTCTTCATCCGGTCCGCCCCCGAGGACGGCTCTCGCGACGGACTGCCACGTCGCCCCAAATACTCAAGCTTGGATATCGCGGCGTTTTGAAGTGTTGGGAGATTAATACACCTCGCTTCAAGCTGAGATTTCCCATGACTCGTATCGCACTTGTTTCGACCGCTCTTCTGGCAGCGGTCGCTTTCGCTCCGACCGGTGCGGATGCGCGCGGCTTCGGCGGGGGTGGATTCCACGGCGGAGGCTTCGGCGGTGGCGGATTTCACGGCGGCGGGTTCGGCGGCGGCTTCCGCGGTGGCAGCGTGGGCGGCGGATCGTTCCGGAACGGCGGCTTCGGCGGCGGGGCCTTTCAGAACGGCGGCGTCGGTGGGGCGCGGGTCGGCGGCCTGGGTGGTGGCTTCCGGGGCGCGGGTTTCGGCGCGGCCGGCGTGGCCGGAGCCGGCGGGCTTCGGGGCGGCGGCCTCCGGACCGGCGGATTCCACGATGCCGGCCGGTATGGCGGGATCGGGAACCGCGGGATTGTCGGGCGTGGCTACGCCGACCGCGGCTATTACGGCCGGCGCTATGGCCGCGGCGTCGGCTACGGCCTTGCGGGGGTCGGGCTCGGCCTCGGGGTCGGCTACGGCCTGAGCGGCCTCGACTACGGGTACGACAATTGTGCCGACACGTACGGCTACGGGGCTTACGACCCGGCCGCCTGCAACGGCTACTACGGCTACGGCTACTGAGCCACGCGAAGCGGGTCCCCAAACGCTTTTGAGACAGCATTGCGCCCGGCCGGCTCTCGGCCGGGCGTCCGCGTTCGTAAGCAGGCCGGCGCGGCCCATCGCACCCAGAGCCTTCGCGGTTGGCGAAGGCTCGCTCAACAACTCCCGAATTGCGAACCGTTCCTATCCGACGAGGATGCCGCCTCCGGCGTAGCGTGGTGCGGGGACGATCGCGGTGAGCGGGGAGGGGTCGATTGCGGCGACGGCGGCACTGCTCGTGGCGTGCATGAGCCTCTGGGGCGACCGCCCTGCTGCCCGAGATCGTCACGGCGCTGGCCTTTTCGGACCGGCGATGCTGCTGCGGCTGGCTCCGCCGCGACGGTGTTCTCCGGCCTCTCGTCCTCCGCCTTCTGGCTGGTCCTGTCCGGCCTGGTGGTGGGGCAGGGCATGACCCGGACGGGCCTCGGCACCCGCATGGCGCGGAGCCTCGCCCTGCGCCTCTCGGGCTCCTACGGCCACTTCATCACCGGGCTGGTGGCGCTGAGCTTCCTGATCGCCTTCGTCATGCCGTCGAATCTCGGCCGCATCGCCCTGATGATCCCCGTGACCCTGGCGCTCTGCGACGCCTTCGGCCTCACGGTCGGCCGCCCGGGACGGACGGGCGCGGTGCTGGCGGTCGGCATCGCCACGCCGATCCTGTCGGCAGCGATCCTGCCCGCCAACGTGCCGAACCTCGTCATGGCCGGCTCGGCGGAACACCTGCTCGGGCTGCAGCTCTCGTACCTGTCCTACTTCGTCCTGCACGCCCCGGTCCTGGCCGCGGTCAAGGGCGTCCTGCTGGTGGCTCTCATCGTCCGGCTGTTTCCGGACGACCTCGGCCCGACCGCGCCGACCCTGCCGGTGCTGCCGCCGCTCTCCGCGCCCGAGCGGCGCCTCGCGGTGATCCTCGCCTGCACGCTGGTCCTCTGGATGACCGACGCCCTGCACGGGCTCGCCCCCGCCTGGGTCGGCCTCGCCGCCGCGGTGGTCTGCCTGCTGCCGCGGATCGGGGTGCTGCCGCCCGAAGCGTTCCAGCAGGTCAACCTGCGGACCTGCTTCTACATCGCGGCGCTGCTCGGTCTGGTCGCCCTGGTCAACGAGACCGGTCTGGGCGGGCGTCTCGGCCATCTGCTCCTGGCGGTCGCGCCCCTGGCGCACGACGCGCCGACACAGAACTTCGCGGTGCTCACCGGCATGGCGACGGTGCTGACCCTGCTCGTCACCGCCAACGGCGCGCCGGCCCTCTACACGGCCCTGGCGGGCGAGATGACGGAGGCGAGCGGCCTGTCATCCCTCGCGGTCGTCTCCCTGCAGGTGATCGGCTACTCGACCATCTTCTTCCCTTACCAGGCGCCCCCGATCGTGTTCGCCAGCGAGCTCGGGGGCGTCCGCCTCGGGGACGCGACGCGCCTCACCGTGAGCTTCGGCCTCCTGTCGTTGCTGGTGGCCGCGCCCCTCGACTATGCGTGGTGGCAACTGCTGGGGCAGCTGAGGTGACAGAATCGGCAAAGTGTCGCCCCAGACGGCACATTGCGCCGCACCATGGCGGATTGCGGGTTGCCCGCTCAGCCACTAGCGCTACCAGATTAGAGACGGTCCAGTTCGCAGCTGCGAGGCTTCAACCCGATGGCACCCACCGCCCGCCCGACAGTGGCACAGCCGCTATCGCCCCATCTCCAGATCTATCGCTGGACCTGGACGATGGCGATGTCGGTGTTTCACCGTATCACCGGCACCGCGCTCTATGGCGGGACTGCACTGGTCGCCCTCTGGCTCGTGGCTCTGGCTTCCGGACCGGTCGGCTACTCTTACGTGGCCGGCTTCTTCGGCTCGCTGTTCGGGCGCCTGATCCTGTTCGTCTATACGTGGGTGCTGATGCACCACATGCTGGGCGGCATCCGGCACCTGATCTGGGACACGGGCGTGGGCTTCGATCGGGAGAAGCGCCTGTCGATGGCCCGGCTGACCCTGATCGGCTCGGTCGCGCTCACCCTCGTCATCTGGGCGGTCGCCCTTCTGGTCCGCTGAGGAGGCCCACATGGCTCAGAAAGAGATCCGGCAGGACACGCGCGTCTCGATCCGCACCCCCCGCGCCCGGGTCCGTGGCCTTGGCGTCGCGCACCACGGGGCTGGCCACTGGTGGCTGCAGCGGCTGACCGCCATCGCCAACGTCGTGCTGATGCTGAGCTTCGTGGTGATCGTCGCCAAGATGTCGGGCCGCGGCTTTGCGGAGGCGCGGCTCCTCGTCGCGACCCCCCTGGTGTCAATTCTCCTGATCCTGGCGCTGCTGTCGGTTACGATCCACATGCGTCTAGGCATGCAGGTGATCATCGAGGACTACGTGCACGCCCCGGCCATGAAGATTGCGGCGGTTCTTGCCAACAACGCCTACGCGGTCGTCGTGGCCGTGGCCTGCCTCTACGCGGTGCTGCGCATCGGCTTCGGACAGCCGGCCTGAACCCCGCCAACCCCTATTTCGAGGAGCCGAACATGGCCGCCAACGGCACAAACGGCAGCGGGCCTGCCTACACCATTCACGATCACGCCTTCGACGTGGTGATCGTCGGCGCGGGCGGCGCCGGCCTGCGTGCCACGGTCGGCTGCTCGGAAGCCGGCCTGCGCACCGCCTGCATCACCAAGGTGTTCCCGACCCGCTCGCACACCGTGGCGGCGCAGGGCGGCATCTCGGCGTCCCTCGGCAACATGGGCCCGGACGACTGGCGCTGGCACATGTACGACACCGTGAAGGGGTCGGACTGGCTCGGCGACCAGGACGCCATCGAGTACCTCGTGCGCAACGCGCCCGCCGCCGTCTACGAGCTGGAGCACTGGGGCGTGCCGTTCTCCCGCACGGAGGAAGGCAAGATCTACCAGCGCCCGTTCGGCGGCATGACCACCGATTACGGCAAGGGCACCGCCCAGCGCACCTGCGCGGCGGCCGACCGCACCGGCCACGCCATGCTGCACACCCTCTACGGGCAGGCGGTAAAGAACCAGACCGACTTCTTCATCGAGTATTTCGCCCTCGACCTGATCATGGACGAGGAGGGCCGCTGCCGCGGCGTCATCGCCCTCGACCAGGCCACCGGCGAGATCCACCGGTTCCGCGCCCAGATGACCATCCTGGCGACCGGCGGCTACGGACGCGCCTATTTCTCGGCGACCTCCGCGCATACCTGCACGGGCGACGGCAACGCCATGGTGCTGCGCGCCGGCCTGCCGCTGCAGGACATGGAGTTCGTGCAGTTCCACCCGACCGGCATCTACGGCGCGGGCTGCCTGATCACGGAAGGCTCCCGGGGTGAGGGCGGCTATCTGACGAATTCCGAGGGCGAGCGTTTCATGGAGCGCTACGCACCGTCGGCCAAGGACCTCGCCTCGCGCGACGTGGTCTCGCGCTCCATGACCATGGAGATCCGGGATGGCCGCGGCGTCGGCAAGAACAAGGATCACATCTACCTGCACCTCGACCACCTGGATCCGAAGATCCTGCACGAGCGCCTGCCGGGCATCTCGGAATCCGCGCGGATCTTCGCCGGTGTCGACGTGACCAAGGAGCCGATCCCGGTCATCCCGACCGTCCATTACAACATGGGCGGCATCCCCACGAACTATCACGGCGAGGTGCTGACGCTGCGCGACGGCAACCCCGATACCGTGGTTCCGGGTCTCATGGCCATCGGCGAAGCAGCCTGCGTCTCCGTGCACGGCGCCAACCGCCTGGGTTCGAACTCGCTGATCGATCTCGTGGTGTTCGGCCGCGCCGCCGGGAAGCGCTGCGCCGAGATCGTCGAGCCGAACGGGCGCGCCATGGAACTGCCGAAGGGGGCCACCGACAAGGCCCTCGAGCGCCTCGACCGGTTCCGCTACGCCAACGGCGCGACGCCGACCGCGGAACTCCGCGCCGAGATGCAGAAGACGATGCAGAACAATTGCGCCGTGTTCCGCACCGGCGAGGTTCTGGAGGAGGGCAAGGGCCTGATCCACAAGGTCTGGAACGCCGCCGCCGACGTGAAGGTCACCGACCGGTCGCTGGTCTGGAACACCGACCTCCTGGAGACCCTGGAGTTCGACAACCTGATCGGCCAGGCGGTGGTCACGATGGAATCGGCCGCCAACCGCACGGAATCCCGCGGCGCCCATGCCCGCGAGGACTTCCCGGACCGCGACGACAAGGACTGGATGAAGCACACCCTGTCCTGGCTCGACGAGAGCCGGCATCAGGTGAACATCGATTACCGTCCGGTGCACACCTACACGATGTCCAATGAGATCCAGTACATCGAGCCGAAGGCGCGCGTGTACTGATACGAACCTCTGCTCAACGACTGCGGCGGCGGGGCTTCTGCCCCGGCCGCCACGTCCTGCTCTAGCGGAAGCCGTCGAGAACCATGGCCCAGTTCAACCTTCCGAAGAATTCCCAGATCACGCAGGGCAAGTCCTGGCCGGCGCCTCCCGGCGCCAGGAACCTGCAGACCTTCAAGATCTACCGCTGGAACCCGGATGACGGGGCCAACCCGCGGATCGACACCTATCAGGTCGATCGCGAGGATTGCGGGCCGATGGTCCTCGACGCGCTCCTGTGGATCAAGAACAAGGTCGACTCGACGCTGGTCTTCCGCCGCTCCTGCCGCGAGGGCATCTGCGGCTCCTGCGCGATGAACATCGAGGGCCAGAACGCGCTCGCCTGCACGATGGGCATCGACGAGTGCAAGAGCCCCGACAACGCCCTGCCGGTCATGACCCGCAAGGACAAGGACGGGGCGATCCGGATCTATCCGCTGCCGCACATGCCGGTCCTGAAGGACCTCGTGCCGGACCTCACGAATTTCTACGCCCAGCACGCCGCCATCGAGCCCTGGCTGCAGACCGAGACGCCGGCCCCGGAGAAGGAGTGGCGCCAGACTCCGGAGGACCGCTCCCGCCTCGACGGTCTGTACGAGTGCATCCTCTGCGCGTGCTGCACCACGTCGTGCCCGAGCTACTGGTGGAACGGCGACAAGTTCCTCGGCCCGGCAGCCCTGCTGCAGGCCTATCGCTGGCTGATCGACTCGCGCGACGAGAACACGGGCCACCGCCTCGACGGGCTGCACGACCCGTTCCGGCTGTACCGCTGCCACACGATCATGAACTGCGCCAACACCTGCCCGAAGAGCCTGAACCCGGCCAAGGCCATTGCCGAAATCAAGAAGATGATGGTGGAGCGCACGCTCTGATTGCAGAGCCGGGCCACGTATTGAGGCCTGAAGGCCACACTGGGCCGAAAAGCCCGGCTCTCCGCAGCGGAGTCGTCTGAGCTTGGGAGGGCCGCCTTGCGGTCAGCGCAATTGGCACGGAGTCAGGGGCAAGCGCGTACGCGCCTCCAAGCCTGACCCAAAGTGGACCGATGCTGCGCCCGAGCCTGTCGACGTTCGCCGTTCTCTGCCTGGGCGCCAGCCTCGGCGCCTGTGCCTCGAGCCGCCTGGATGGGCCGAGGACGCGGGCGCCGTCGCCGCAGGCCTCCCTGGACACGGTGCCGGCCATGCCGTCGGGCACCGTGACCGCAGCCCCCCTGGCGCCTCCGCCCGGCGTGGCCGCGAGCCCCGACGCGCCGCCCCCGCCCGGTGCCCAGGCGGCCGCGCCACCCGCCGGTCCGACGGTGATCGCCGAGCCTGTCGCCCCGCCGGCGCCGCCGCCGCCGGTCGCCACCGGCGGTCGCTCCTCCGTGGTCGGAAGCTGGGATGCCCGCGATGCCACCGGAGCGAATTGCAAGGTGACGCTCTCGAGCACGCCGGCCCTCGACCTCTACAGGGCGACGGCGACGGGCTGCCCCAACAAGGATCTGGCCCGGGTCTCGGCCTGGGACTTCCGCGACGGGGAAGTCTACCTCTACCAGCCGGGCGGCTCCGTGGCGGCGCGGCTGCGCCAGGGCGGCGGCGGCCTGGAAGGCGCCCTGACCAAGTCGGGCGCCGCGCTGGCCCTGAACCGCTGAGACACCGCGGCGGCGCGACCACTCCGCACGGTTGGCGCGGGGCCGGTCGCGCTTACATGAGGGGCTCCCGCCGCGTCACGCCCCCGTAGACATGTTCCTCGATTGGCTTGAACGCCGCGTCGACCCCTTCGCGCCCTTCGACGAGGCGCGGATGCCGCCGCGGTCGATCCTCGGCTTTGCCTGGTTCTACCTGCGCCCGATCCGCGCCGCCCTGGCGGCCCTGTTCGTCATCGCGGTGATCGCCGGCACGGTCGAGGCGTCCCTCTACCTCGTGATGCGCTGGTTCATCGACCTGCTCGGCTCGGCCGATCGGGCGACGGTGCTGTCGGACCACGCGGTCGAACTCGGCCTCGTGGTCGTTCTCATCGCGGTGGTGCGCCCGCTGTCGATCTGGGCGCACGAGGTGCTGTCCAACCAGCTCATCGTGCCGCAATCGACCAGCCAGATCCGCTGGCGGGCGCATCTCTACACCCTCGGGCACGCGCTCTCGTATTTCCAGGGCGACTTCTCTGGCCGTCTGGCCAACCGCGTCGTCCAGGTGGGCCCGGCGGTGCGGGAACTCGCGGTCGTCTCTCGCCGCTCACCGAGAAGGACCGGGCCGACCTCGCCTTCGGGCTGGATCTCGGCGTCGACTGGGTCGCCCTGTCCTTCGTTCAGAAGCCCTCCGACGTGATCGAGGCGCGGGGCATCATC
>NZ_BACT01000516.1:0-3769 GCF_000333255.1 Methylobacterium sp. B1
CGATCCATCGACCTCCGAGAGGCATCCATGACGCAAGCGCATCCGACCAGCGGCGCCGAGCCCGAAGTCGATTGCCCGGTAACCCTCGAGGTCCTGGGCTCCGTCTACCGGGCCGACGATTTCGACCTGCCGCTGATCCTGGAGCAGATCCCGCCGCTGAAGCGCGCGCAGCTGGCCACCTACCTCTACGGCAAGAGCCACATGCACAAGCTCGGGCTGAAGGTCGCCCGCTCCTGCGAGCGCGACGACCTCATCCGCGTGGCGGGCGAGATCGGCTCGGTGATCCACGGACAGGCGCACCTGAAGCCGTCGCGGCCGGCGCCCGAGCCGGCCCCGCAGCTGCGCGCCAAGACTCCGCCCGGCCAGAAGAAGGTGAGCCTCGCCGGCGCCGCCGCGAAGCCCGCGATCAGCCTCGGCGGATCGGCCAAGGTCCGCAACTTCGACTGAGAGCCGACGCGTCGGGCCAGCCGAGACCACGTCGCGCGCCTGACCGGATCGGCCGATTCGGGTCCCGGGTCGCGCCGCGTGGCCCCGGGACGATGCAAGAGCGTATGATCGACGGGCGGAATCCGGCATTCCGTCGGCGTCAGCGCGTCGGAAGACCGGACAACCCGGACTTGTGCGTTGCACCCGCCCCGGCCTTCGGATAATCGCCCGCGATGAACACCGACCACGACAAGATCCTGATCGTCGATTTCGGCTCTCAGGTGACCCAGCTCATCGCCCGCCGGGTGCGGGAGGAGGGCGTCTACTGCGAGATCGTGCCCTTCACGAAGGCCGAGGCCGCGTTTCGCGAGCAGAAGCCCAAGGGCGTGATCCTCTCCGGCGGCCCCGAATCGGTAACCGTCGAGGCCTCGCCCCGCGCGCCCCAGCTCGTGTTCGATTCGGGCGTCCCGGTCTTCGGCATCTGCTACGGCCAGCAGACCATGGCGGCCCAGCTCGGCGGCGCCGTCGAGGGGGGACACCACGCGGAGTTCGGCCGGGCCGAGGTCGAGATCCTGGCCGATTGCCCCCTGTTCAAGGGCGTCTGGCACAAGGGCGAGAAGTACCCGGTCTGGATGAGCCACGGTGACCGCGTCACCAAGCTGCCGGACGGCTTCACCACCGTGGCGATCTCCAAGAACGCGCCCTTCGCGGCGGTGGCCGACGAGGCCCGCAACTACTACGCGGTGCAATTTCACCCGGAAGTGGCACACACCCCCCACGGCGCCCTGCTGATCCGCAACTTCGTGCGCGACGTGGCCGGCTGCTCGGGCGACTGGACCATGGGCGCCTATCGCGAGGAGGCCATCGCCAAGATCCGCGAGCAGGTCGGCTCCGAGAAGGTGATCTGCGGCCTGTCGGGCGGCGTCGATTCCGCCGTGGCGGCCGTGCTGATCCACGAGGCGATCGGCGACCAGCTGACCTGCGTGTTCGTCGATCACGGCCTCCTGCGCCTGGGCGAGGCCGAACAGGTCGTGGCCCTGTTCCGCGACCACTACAACATCCCGCTGGGTCACGTTGAGGCGTCGGGGATGTTCCTCGCGGCCCTCGAGGGCGTCTCGGATCCCCGAGGTCAGGCGCAGACCATTGGCCGCCTGTTCATCGACGTGTTCGAGGCCGAATCGAAGAAGATCGGCGGGGCGAAGTTCCTGGCGCAGGGCACGCTGTATCCGGACGTGATCGAGAGCGTGTCTTTCACGGGCGGCCCGTCCGTGACCATCAAGAGCCACCACAATGTCGGCGGCCTGCCCGAGCGCATGGACATGAAGCTCGTGGAGCCGCTCCGCGAGCTGTTCAAGGACGAGGTCCGGATCCTCGGCAAGGAACTCGGCCTGCCCGAGGGCTTCGTCGGCCGCCACCCGTTCCCGGGCCCGGGCCTGGCGATCCGCTGCCCCGGCACGATCACCGCCGAGAAGCTGGAGGCCCTGCGCAAGGCCGACGCGATCTACCTCGACGAGATCCGGCAGGCCGGGCTCTACGACACGATCTGGCAGGCCTTCGCGGTGATCCTGCCGGTGAAGACCGTCGGCGTGATGGGCGACGGCCGCACCTACGATCATGTCTGCGCGCTGCGCGCCGTCACGTCGGTGGACGGCATGACCGCCGATTTCTACCCGTTCGACATGGCCTTCCTGGGCCGCGTCGCGACCCGGATCATCAATGAGGTGAAGGGCATCAACCGGGTCACCTACGACATCACCTCGAAGCCCCCGGGCACCATCGAGTGGGAATGAGCAGGCCCGCAGCCGTCATCGCGAAAGCCGCGAGCCAATTCTGGGGAGCGTGACGGCAGGATTCCGGGCGCCCCCGGATCGCCCCGCGTCGCGCGCCGGGACGATGCGGACGCCGTGCCGTAGACCGCGCCCCGTCACGGCCCGCAGAGCGCCGGCTCGACCGCCTTCAGCGCCGGCCGGAACGCCGCGAGATGCAGCCCGTCCCGCAGGGCACCGGGCTTGGCGTAGCCGGTGTCGCCGTCGCGCAAGGCCGCGAACGGGTCCGTGAACACGCAGCCGAGCCGGCCGCACAGGTTGCGCAGGCGCTGCGAGTAAACTGCCACCGCGCCGGCATCGACGAGCTTGCCGAGTTCGCGCCCGACCGGGGGGAGGGCCGTTACCACGACGCGCGGGGTCAAAATCTGGAGCCGCTTGATGATCGCCTCTGCGGCGGCTTCGAACTGCGCCGTCGGCTTGTCCAGCTGCGGGTTGTTCTTCACGAGGATGTCGTTGGTCCCGATCGTCAGGGCGGCGAGCCGGGGAGGGACCTTGAAGGTCAGGCGCGCGAGATAGTCCGCATAGCTGGCCGCGGTCGAACCGCTGATCCCGCCGTTGAGGAAGTCGAGGCCGCAGGGCCGCTGGCTGCCGGGCTGCAGCTCCACCTGGGAATCGCCGGCCCAGAACACGTAATCCGGCGGCGCCTCGTCGAGGCTGACCTGCACGGCGATCAGGCGCATCTCCGCGTAGGCCCGCGCATCGGCGGCCGGCCTATGCAGGCGCCACCCGGCGAAACCGCCGATCGCCAGCAGGGCGAGCCCACCGAGAATGAGAAGGGCGACGCGCCTCACGGCTCGGCCCCGGCCCGGTCGACCTGCGCGTCCGGCCGCGCATCCGTGGAGGCGTAGTAGGGTTTGATGTCGAGGAGCGGCGTGCCGTCGAGGCAGTCGAGCCCGCGCACGCGGAGCGTGTCGCCGTCGCGGCCGAGCAGTTCCACCACCGACAGGGCGATCGGGTTGGGACGGGCGGGCGAGCGCAGGGAGAAGGTGCCGCGGGGACCGTCGGCGTGGCGCGGGCGCTGGATCACGAGGCCGCGGGTCGCCCGGTCCATCCAGTAGAGCAGGATCAGGTGCGTGCAGCCCGTGACGTTGCGCAGGCCGGGGACGTAGGCCGGATCGACCTCCACGGTGCAGACCGCATCGGTCTGCAGGCCATTCTTCGGACAGTCGGATCGCGCCTGCCAGGGCGTGCGCAGCCGGCCGATGAAGTGGAGGCCCGCATCGAAGGTCGTGGGCAATTCTGCCCTCACTTCGCCGGGACGGGTTCCGAACTCATCCGCGTCCATGCCGCCTCGCTCCGCGCCGGCGGGCTTGTCGGCCATGTGCCCGCGGCCCGCAACCCCGCATCTCGCCCCCGGATGGTGCGGGGTGTAGATCCGGCAGCAGGAACGGAGGCGACATGATCGAGCGGGAATTGCGGCCGATGCAGGCGGTGGCCGATGCCGGGACCGCCGTCGACCGGCTGGTCGAGCTCTACGACGACGCGGCCGGCGCCCTGCGAAATGCCCTGGAGCGCTA
>NZ_BACT01000515.1:0-1187 GCF_000333255.1 Methylobacterium sp. B1
CCAGCGCATCGCCATCCCGTGGGCCATGGTCCTCAATCCCCGCTTCGTCGTCCTGGACGAGCCGACCTCGGCCCTCGACCGCTCGGTCCAGGCGCAGATCGTGACCCTGCTTCGCGACCTCCAGCGCGAGCGCGGCCTCGCCTACCTATTCATCAGCCACGACCTGAAGGTGGTGCGGGCCCTCGCCAACTACGTGATCGTCATGCAGAACGGCCACGTGGTCGAGGAAGGCCCTGCGGAGTCGATCTTCGCGAATCCTCAGACCCCCTACACCCGCGCCCTGTTCAAGGCCGCCTTCGCCCTCGAGAGCGACGCGCCCGCCGAGCTGGAATCCGCCTGACCATGGCGCGCGCCCTCATCATCGTCCTCGACTCCGTGGGCGTGGGCGGGGCCCCGGATGCGGAGAGCTACGGCGATGCCGGCTCCGACACGCTGGGGCATATCGCCGAGCGCTGCGCGGAGGGAAGCGGCGATCGGGCGGGGCTGCGCGCGGGTCCGCTGCGTCTGCCCCATCTCGCCGGACTCGGGCTCGGACTGGCGGCCGGTGGCGCCTCGGGCCGCATCCCGCCGAACCTCGCGCCGGCCGGGCCGCCGTGGGGCGCCTACGGCCACGCGGTGGAGAAGGCCGCCGGCAAGGACACGCCCTCCGGTCACTGGGAGATCGCCGGGCTGCCCCTGACCGAGCCCTGGGGGCATTTCCCCGACACCCGGCCGGCCTTCCCGCCGGAGCTGACCCGCGCGCTGATCACGGAAGGCGGCATCCCGGGCATCCTGGGCGATTGCCACGCGCCGGGCGTCGCGATCATCGACGCGCTGGGCGCCGCGCATGTCCGGACCGGCCAGCCGATCTGCTACACCTCGGCCGACAGCGTGTTCCAGATCGCCGCCCACGAGGAGGCGTTCGGGCTGGAGCGGCTCTACGACCTGTGCCGCGTGGCGCGCCGGCTGTGCGACCCCTACCGCGTCTGCCGGGTGATCGCCCGGCCCTTCGTGGGCTCGGCGGAGGCGGGCTTCCGCCGGACCGGCAACCGCAAGGATTTCCTCGGCTTCCCGCACGTCAGCGCGGCGGAGGAATCGCAGAAGCCGGAGAGCGAGTGGGCTGAGAAGCCCTATGGCGGCATCCACATGATGTTCCCCAACACCGTCTTCAACATCTCGACGCGGAACGCTATGCGGCGGACGGCGGC
>NZ_BACT01000514.1:0-5294 GCF_000333255.1 Methylobacterium sp. B1
CGAGGCCGGTCTCCTGCGGGTTGATGGTGATCGGTCCGCCCTCGCCCGCCACCTTGTAGCCGTCGCTGGTGACGAGGGCGCCCTGCGGGTCGATCTCGAAGGCGCCGTTTCGGGTGTAGCGCTCGCCCTGGGGGGACTGCACGGCGATGAAGGCCGCGCCCTTGATCGCCACGTTGAGCGGGTTGCCGGTCCGCTCGACCGGGCCCTGCCCGAGATCGAGGGTGGTGCCCTGGTCGATGACGTAGGAGAGACGCCGGTCGGGCCGGGCGAACGAATCCGCGCTGGCCACCGGCATCAGGTATTCCTGAAAGCGGGTGTTGCGAGCCTTGAACCCGGTGGTCGAGACGTTCGCCATGTTGTTGGCGATCACGTCCAGCTCGCGCTGGAGCGCCATCTGGCTCGACACGCCGACGAAGAGGGCATTCTGCATCGTGGACTCTGGGACTCGCGGGCCGCGGAGGCGGCAACGATCCATTCAGCATCCGCTGTGCCAAACCCAACGGACGAAAATTCCATCGTTCTGACAAGGTCTTGACGGGAATTGCGCGGTCGTCGCGTCGGCGCCGGGTCTGCGTTGCGGCAAACCTGGCCCGGCAGGAATTGCCTGCTTAACGGCACGTTAACCGTGATGCTCCGATATCCGGGTGTACCTGGCGCGCAGTCTCCCGCGAGAGAGCATTATTCCATGGCCAAGAAGCCGAAGAAGGCCTCCGCCGAGGAAGGCGGGGCCGGAGCCGAAAGCGCCCCGAAGGGCAAGAAGAAACTCATGATCATGGTGGCCGTCGCGGTCCTGCTCGTGGGCGGCGGCGCGGGCGCCTTCCTGATGATGGGTGGCGGCGGCGGCAAGGAGGCCGCACAGGACGGCGGCCACGGCGGAGGGCACGGCGCAGACGGCAAGGGTGTCGGCCCGGACGGCAAGAAGCCCGTGGTCTTCGTGGACGTGCGCGAGATGCTCCTCAACCTCAGTCCGGACCAGCCGCAGGACAAGGCCCGGTACGCGAAGGTCCGGATCGCCCTGGAGCTGAAGGACGCGAAGGCCGAGGAGGAGGTCAAGCCGCTGATGCCGCGGGTGGAGGACGCGCTGCAGGTCTACATGCGCGAGCTGCGCGCCAGCGACATCACGAACTCGGTGGGCCTGTTCCGGCTGCGCGAGGAATTGCTGCGGCGGGTCAACATCGCCCTGTATCCCGCCAAGGTCGATGCCGTGCTCTTCAAGGACGTGATCGTCCAATGAGCGCGCCTGCGACCACCCCCATCGCCTCCAACCCCGCGCCGGGCCGGCCCCCGATCGAGCACGCCTGATGGAACCCGAGGACGAACTCCCCGAGGACGATTGGTCGGCAGCCCTTCTGGAGCAGGGCGCCGAGGGCGGCGACTCGTCCCTCGCCGAGGAATGGGGCGCGGCCCTCGCCGAGCAGGGCACCACGCGCAACGCGAGCGACGTCGCCGCCGAATGGGCGACGATGATCGAGGACGGGGAGAGCGACAACCTCCCCGAACTCGCCGGCAACGACCGGGTGCTGAACCAGGACGAGATCGACGGCGTCCTCGGCTTCTCCATGCGCGAGCTCTCGGCCTCGGGGGCCGGGGGCGTTCAGGCCATCGTCGATTCGGGCGTCGTCCAGTACGAACGCCTGCCGATGCTGGAGATCGTCTTCGACCGGATGATCCGGTTGCTGTCGACCTCCCTGCGCAACCTGTTCCAGGACAACGTCGAGGTGACGCTGGACAACATCACCTCGGTGCGCTTCGGCGACTATCTCAACGCGATCCCGCTGCCGACCCTGCTCGGCGTGTTCCGGGCCGAGCAATGGGAGAATTCCGGCCTCGTCACGGTCGATTCGAACCTCGCCTACGCGACGTTCGACCTGCTGCTCGGCGGCAAGCGCGGCGGCTTGTCGAGCCGTCTGGACGGTCGCCCGTTCACCGCCATCGAGATGACGCTGGTGCGCCGCCTCGTGGAGATCGTGCTGGGCGATCTCGAGCTGTCGTTCCAGCCGCTGTCGCCCGTGACCTTCGGCATCGACCGGATCGAGACCAACCCGCGCTTCGCCACGATCACGCGGCCGGGCAACGCCGCGATCCTGATCAGCCTGCGCCTGGACGTCGACGGGCGCGGCGGCATGCTGCAGATCCTGTTCCCCTACGCGACGATCGAGCCGATCCGGGAGCTCCTGACCCAGAGCTTCATGGGTGAGAAGCTCGGCCGCGATCACGTCTGGGAAGGCCACCTCGCCACCGAGATCTGGCAGGCCGACGTGACCATGGAGGCGGTGCTGCACGAGATGATGCTGCCGCTCAAACAGGTCATGAGCCTGAAGGTCGGCGAGACGCTGATGTTCGACGCCAAGCCGTCGGATCTCATCACCGTGCGCTGCGGCGACTGGGCGCTCACCCAGGGGCGGATGGGCCGCGTCGACGGGCACATCGCCGTCCAGGTCACGCGGCCCCTGCGCCGCTCGCGCACGACGATCCAGGCCTACGAGGCCTCGATGAACAACCGGTCGGACAATTAGGGCCGATGAGGGTCCCAACATGAGTCTCTTCGTCACCCTCGCCGCCGACATCCTGGTTGCCGTCCTCCTGGCGGCGACCATCGTCACGTCCCTCCGTCTCTCGCGCCGCATCGGCCAGATGAAGGGCGACGAGGCCGCCCTGCGCCAGACCATCGGCGACCTGATGGTGGCGACCGGCACGGCCGAGCGGGCCATCGCCGGTCTGCGGGCGACGATCGACGAGGGCGACCGCACGCTGAACGCCAGCCTGGAAACCGCCACCATCCGCGCCGCCGAGCTGAAGCTGCAGGTCGAGGCCGGCGAGGGCGTGATCACGCGCATCGGCGCCATCGTGGCGCAGATGCGCGCCGTCCCGATCCGTCCCGAGCCGTCCCCTGAGCCGAGGCCCGCGCCGGAGATCCCGCCCGAGCGCAGGCCGGAGCAGGCCGGTCCGAACGGGGAGCGCCTCGGGGTGGCGGCCGCGGCGGCCCTCGCCATGAGCGAGCGCGCCCTCGCCCGCGTCCGGGCGCGCGCCGCGTGACCGGCGTAAAGGCCCCGAAGATCCCGCCGCCGAAGCCGGATCCCGAGGAGCGGATACGCCGCGCCGCGACGCCGCAGCGGCGCGCGCGCCGGAAGCCCGTCCGGCAGTTCCGGCTGCGCCTCATCGACGCCGTGGCGCTCGCGGCGGGCGGGCTGCTCGTGCTCAAGCTGCTCAGCCTGCTGCAGGCCGGCCTGCCGGAGAGCGCCGAGCTTCCGGAATACGGGCGCGCGGTCGCCCGGGCGCGCACCGGCTACGAGCCCTACGACCCGGTGACGACCGGATCGGTGGGCGCCAAGGAGGCGCCGGCCGCCGCGACCGAGAAGTCGCCGGAGCCGCCCCCGGCGCGGCCCGCACCGCCCGCGGCCGGGAACCCGGCCTCGCCCACCGAGCGCCTGCTCCTGGAGAAGCTCGGCGCCCGGCGCGACGCCCTGCGCCAGAAGAGCGAGGAGCTGGAGCTGCGCGAGAAGATGCTGGGGGAGGCCGAGCGCAAGCTCGAGACCGGCCTCGGCGACCTCAAGAAGGCCGAGGACAAGGTCGACGCCGTCGCGAAGGCGAAGGAGGACGCCGAGAAGCAGGGCCTGGAGAACATCGTCACGATGTACGAGGCGATGAAGCCCAAGGACGCCGCCCGGGTGTTCGACCGGCTCGGGCTCGACGTGCTGGTCCCGATCGTGCTGGCCATGAATCCCCGCAAGATGTCCGAGGTCCTGGCGGTGATGCAGCCCGAGACCGCCGAGCGCCTGACCGTGGCCCTCGCCAACCGCGCCCGCGGCGCCGGAGGGCCGCAGGCCCAGGCCGGGATGGGGCTGCCCGCCAACGAGTTGCCGGCGATCGATCCCGGGGCGCCGGCGCGCTAGGAACGCGGCGCAGCGCGGGCGGCCGCGCGACTTCCCGGAGCCCGCCGTCGCACATGTCGGGTCGGCGTCATGCGGCACCCGCACGGGCTAGGGTCCGGGGCCGGGCGCGCTATAAGGGGCTCATGTCAGAGGCCGATCCCCAGCCGCTCCTCGCCGTCGAGGACCTGTCCGTGGCGTTCCGCGCGCGGGAGGGCGAGACCGTGGCGGTCGACGGCGTCTCCTTCGCCATCCGCCGGGGCGAGACCCTCGCCCTCGTGGGCGAATCGGGATCGGGCAAGTCGGTGACGGCGCTGGCGATCCTGCGCCTCCTCGATGGATCGGCCCGGCAGGACGGCCGGATCCTGTTCAAGGACCGCGACCTCGCGCAGCTGCCCGAGCGGGCGATGCGCGACGTCCGCGGCGCCGACATCACCATGGTGTTCCAGGAGCCGATGACCTCGCTGAACCCGCTCCACACGATCGAGCGGCAGATCGGCGAGGTGCTCGGCCTGCATCGCGGACTCTCCGGCAAGGCGGCCCGCCGGCGGATCCTGGAGCTTCTGGACCTCGTGGGCCTGCGCGACGCGGAGCGGCGCATGGGCGCCTACCCGCACGAACTCTCCGGCGGCCAGCGCCAGCGCGTGATGATCGCCATGGCGCTCGCCTGCGAGCCGGACCTTCTGGTCGCCGACGAGCCGACCACGGCCCTGGACGTCACCGTGCAGGCGCAGATCCTGGCGCTGCTCGCCGACCTGCAGAAACGCCTCGGCATGGCGATGCTGTTCATCACCCACGATCTCGGCATCGTCGAGCGGATCGCCGACCGCGTCTGCGTGATGCTCAAGGGCCGCATCGTGGAGGCCGGTGCGACCAAGGCCGTCTTCGCGGATCCGCAGCACGAGTACACGCGCCGCCTGATCGCCTCCGAGCCGAAGGGCCGGGCCAACCCCGTCCCGGCCGATGCCGCGCCGCTGCTGGAGGCCGGGCCCCTGAAGGTCTGGTTCCCGCTGAAATCGGGTCTGCTCCGGCGCGTCACCGGCCATGTCAGGGCCGTGGACGGCGTGTCCCTGCGGGTCCGGACCGGCGAGACCGTCGGCGTCGTCGGCGAGTCCGGCTCCGGCAAGACGACCCTCGGCCTCGCCCTTCTGCGGCTCACGCGCTCGGAAGGGCCGATCGTCTTCCTCGGACAGGCGATCGACGGCTTCGGCGTGGCGCAGATGCGCCCGCTGCGGAAGGACATGCAGGTGGTCTTCCAGGATCCCTACGGCTCTCTCTCGCCGCGCATGTCGGTGGCCGACATCGTCGCCGAGGGGCTTGTGGTGCAGGGCGCGGCGCGTTCCCGGGCGGAGCGCCGCGCCGTGGTCGCCAAGGCCCTGACCGATGTCGGGCTCGATCCGGCCGACAGGGACCGCTACCCGCACG
>NZ_BACT01000513.1:0-4968 GCF_000333255.1 Methylobacterium sp. B1
CAGACGAGGATCTCCACCCCGCCCTTACCCAGACGAAGTAGCTATCTCAGGCTTATACTCGTCGGGTTATACCGGGGGCGAAATCGCATTCCGCCTGGTAGCTGTTGATGACGCGGGCGCCGTCATGGGGCATCTGTGAGCTGAATAGGGCGCGCCGCCGTCATGATCCAGAGGGAGCACGGTGAGCCCTCGCAACGGCAGGTTCAGGCTCATCCGCACCTTCGTCTTTGCGCCGCCCCGCGAGGCCGGAGCTGGAACAAGTGGAACGGCCGGAGGCTCCGCCAAGCGGGCGGCGGTGACAGGGCTGCCCGGTCGTGGGCCTCCGGCCGGGCTTTCACACGGTGCCGGCGAGGCCGGCGGTCGAGCCTACTCGGCTGCGTGCAGCGTGGGCGGTCCGCGGACCTCCTCCACCGGCTCCGCGTCCGCGCGGGCGACCTGCGTCGTCTCCGGCCGGTCGCGGAAGGACAGGCGGTGGGCCCGACGCCGCGTCTGCCTGGGCGGCCGACTCCGCGTCGCGGCCTTTCTGCCGGATCTCGACTGCACGGTCCGCGACGTGTCCCTGGACGGGGCACGGATCCGGGTCCCTGCCGACGCCACGCTGCCCGATTGCATCGAGCTGTTCATCCCCTGCCGCGGCGAGACCCGGCGGGCCTTCATAGCTTGGCGGGCGGGCGAGAGCGTCGGTCTCGGTTTCGCCGAGACGGGGGCCGCGACGCAGCCGGCGGCGATCGCGCGCCGGCTCGCCGCCAGCGAGGCGGAGGTGGCGCGTCTGCGCGCCGCGCTTCTCGACGGAAACGGCACGCCGCCGGGTCGCGTTCACTGAGAGCGCGGTTCCGCCCTCGGCGGCTTCCACGCCACGCGGCGCCCAAGGCGCGTCCATTCCGTCCCGGCGACACGGCGAGGCCCATGGCAGACGACACCCGGCTCTCACGACGCAATCTTCTCGCGGCCGGGGGCGCCCTGGCCGGCGCCGCGATGGGCGGCGGCGCCCAGGCCGCCCCGCCGGGCACTCCACCGGCCCCCTCGGTTCCGGCCGATACCGGCGCCGTGCAGGGCGGACGGGTGATGTTCCCGAACTGGCGCGGTGCCGGCGACAGGCCGCCCGCCCCGAGCCCGGCGCCTCAGCCGCCGGGCCAGCGGGTCGGCTACTGCGTCGTCGGTCTGGGGCGCCTGAGCCTCGACGAGATTCTCCCGGCTTTCGGCGAGGCCAAGCGCGCCCGCCTGGCGGCGGTGATGTCGGGCTCCCCCGACAAGGCGAAGCTCGTGGCCCGGCAATACGGGCTGCCGGACGATGCCGTGTACGGCTACGACGGGTGGGATCGGCTGAAGGCCAACCCGAACGTCCAGGCGGTCTACATCGTCACGCCGAACGGCGTGCACCGGGACAACGTCGTGGCGGCCGCGGCGGCGGGCAAGCAGGTGCTCTGCGAGAAGCCGATGGCGGTCTCCTCGGACGAGTGCCGCGAGATGATCGCGGCCTGCGCCAAGGCCGGCGTCAAGCTGATGATCGCCTATCGGTGCCAGTACGAGCCGCACAACCGGGCCGTGATCAAGCTCGCCCGTTCGGGCGAGTTCGGCCGGCCCCGGCTGATCCAGGCCTTCAACGGCCAGACCACGGGACTGCCGGAGCAGTGGCGCCTGCGGAAGGCGCTGGCAGGGGGCGGGTCGCTGCCGGATATCGGGCTTTACTGCCTGAACACCACCCGCGCGGTCCTCGGCGAGGAGCCGAACCTGATCCAGGCCCAGATCCACTCGCCGCCGGACGATCCTAAGTACCGCGAGGTCGAGGAGACGGCGAGCTTCACCCTGCACTTCCCGTCCGGCGTGATCGCCCAGTGCCTGTCGAGCTACGGGGTCTACGAGGCGCGAAGCCTGACCCTGCACACCGGAACCGCCGCCATCGACCTCCAGAACGCCTTCGCCTACCAGGGCCAGCGGCTCATCATCGGCCACCGCGACGGCAAGAACGCCGCGCGGGACGAGAAGGTCCTGAGCCCCAAGAACCAGTTCGCCCTGGAACTCGACCACTTCGCGCGCTGCATCCAGGAGGATCTGCGCCCCCGCACCCCCGGAGAGGAGGGGCTGCAGGATCAGGTGCTGATGGAGGCGATCTACGAGGCCGCGCGGACCGGCGCTCCGGTCAAGGTCGGGCCGCCCCCCGGAGCCGGGTCCGGCCTCGACGTCACCCGTGGGCCGGAGCCGGAGGAGCCGGGCTGAAGGGCCTCAGAACGGCAGCAAGATGTCGACGATCTGCTGGCCGTAGCGCGGCTGCTGCACGTCGGTGATCTGGCCCCGCCCGCCATAGGCGATCCGGGCCTGGGCGATCTTGGTCGAGTCGATGGTGTTGTCCGACTCGATATCCTCCGGTCGGACGACGCCCGCGACCACCATCTCGCGCACTTCGAAGTTGACGCGGATCTCCTGCTTGCCCTCGACCACGAGGTTGCCGTTGGGCAGAACCTGGGTGACCACCGCGGCGACGTTCGTCGTCACGGTCTCGGCGCGCTGGACCGAGCCGGCACCGTCATTGGCGGTGGCCGAGGTGGCGGACAGCAGCGCGGTGCTGCCGACGCCGAAGGACTTGCCGACCGCGTTGTTCTCCAGTCCCAGGGCGTTCGGCAAGCCGAAGCTCTCGGTGTTGGCCCGGGAACGCTTGGTCTCGTTGCTGATGTTGGCCTGATCGGTGACGTTGACCTTCACGGTCAGGAGGTCGCCGAGCCGGGCGGCGCGCTGATCCTTGAAGAAGGCGCGGGAGCCCGTCCGCCACAGCGAGTTCGGGGCGTACGAGACCGGCTGGACGTCGGGCATCGGCATCCGCACCGGCTTGTAGCCCGGCTGGGTGGTGGGATCCTCGATCGCCGACAAGGCCGGGGTCGCGCCCACCTGCGAGAGGCGGTCGGCGGTGTTGCAGGCACCGAGCGCGCCGGCGATCAGAGCGGCGGCGAGCGGGTTCAGGACGATGCGGCGGGCCATCGGGCAATCACTCTTCGACGCGTGCAGGACGGGCGGTCAGCGCAGGGAGGCGGTCGCCTGGACGGGGGCGGCGCCGGCGGCCTGCTGAGCCGCGGGGCTGGGGCTCACCGAGACCCGGCCGGGGCCGATCACGGTGGCCTGCAGGATCTTCTTGGAGGCGACGTTGACGACGTTGACGACGGCGCCCATGCGGCCGGAATCGTTCGACAGGCCGCGCATCGACAGGCTGACGTTCGGCGTCTCGTACACGATGGTCACGTTCTCGCCGCGCGCGACCAGTTCGGGCGGGGCGGTGTCGGTCATCCGCAGCACGGTCCCGGCGGTGAGCGTGTTCTGGGCGACCTCGCCTATGACCGCCGTGGCGCTTCCCTGCGCGTCGGAGGCGACGGTCTCGCGCGGACGCCGCTCCGCCACGACGTCGCCCTCCTTCACCGGTTCGCCGCGGTTGAGCGTCCGGGTGAGCACCGCCACTTCGCGCAGTTCGACGACCACGCCGGATACCCGCAGGGAGGCCTGCCGCTCGCCGAGGCTGACCAGCCCCGCGACGCGGCGGGAGCGCAGGTCGTAGGTGACGTCGAGGGCCGCGGCCTGCCCTTCGAGGTCCACCGGAGCGAGCAGGGTCGGCCGTCGCCGTCGAAGCGGATCGTGACGCTGCGGGGGTCGAGCCCGTAGCTGGTCTCGAGGCCGCGCTTGAGCGCGGCTTCGATCTCCGGCGGCCCGAGGCGGCGTGCGGCGCGCTGCACGGCGATCTGCAGCCGGCCCCCGGTCTCCAGGTTGGCGAGACCCAGGGCGGCGGCCGCGTCGAGGATGCGGCGGGTCTGGATCGTCCCGGTGGCACCCAGGGTGGGTGCGCGGAACAGCGGACGCGCGGCCAGGCGCTCCGGCACGCCCTCGACCAGGTCGGCCAGCGTCAGGATGTCTCCGCGGGCTGTGACGTCGCCGCGCAGCCGCAGACCTTCAGCCTGGGCCATGGCGGGGATCGCCAGGGCGCCGAGGACCGCGAAGGTCAGGAAGGCCAGCACCGCGCGAAGGATCACGGCCGAGCCGAGGGGGGAGACCCGCGGCCGGGGACGGCGGATGATCGGGCTGATGTCACTTCCGTCCGCCATGCCGATACGGGGCAGATCGAGGGTCTCGAAGTCGGGATCGGGATGAGCGGGATGGGCGGGATGCATGCCGGCATACATGTTCAGGGACCTGAAGCGGGTGCGGGTCGCGCGGTTAGCTGCGGAACATCTGCGTGGTGGTGGAGAGCATCTGGTCGGCCGCGGTGACGACCTTCGAGTTCATCTCGTAGGCGCGCTGCGCGGCGATCAGGGACGAGATCTCGGTGACGGCGTTCACGTTCGCCTCTTCCAGGTAGCTCTGCTGGAGGTTGCCGAAGCCGTCGGCGCCCGGCAGGCCGCTGATCGCCTGCCCGGAGGCCGCGGTCTCGACGAACAGGTTGTCGCCGATCGATTCGAGGCCGACCTTGTTGACGAAGCGCGAGAGCTGGAACTGGCCGAGCGCCTGCGGCGCCGTCTGGCCCGGAATGCTCGCCTGCACGACGCCCGTCGCGCTGATCGTCACCGACGTCGCGTTCTGCGGCACGGTGATCGCCGGATCGAGCAGGTAGCCGTCGCGGGTGACGAGCTGGCCCGAGGCCGAGAGGTCGAAGGAGCCGTCCCGGGAATAGGCGGTGCGGCCGTCCGGGAGCGTCACCCGGAAGAACCCCTCGCCGCGGATCGCGACGTCGTAATCCTTCTCGGTGGACGAGAGCGTGCCCTGGGACATCACGCGGGCTGTCGAGGTCGTCTTCACGCCCGAGCCGAGGGCGAGGCCGGCCGGAAGCTGGGTGTTCTGCTGCGAGGTCGAGGCGCCGGCCCGTCGCAGGTTCTGGTAGAGCAGATCCTGGAAGTGCACCTGCTGGCGCTTGTAGCCGGTGGTGCGCAGGTTCGCGATGTTGTTCGAGATGACCTGGACGTTGAGTTCCTGGGCCGCCATGCCGGTGGCGGC
>NZ_BACT01000512.1:0-1705 GCF_000333255.1 Methylobacterium sp. B1
GACGCGCCGGTTCAGTTGCGCTTCACCACCAAGTCGCCGCGGTGGCGCCGCTCCTCGACCTGCNGCACAACCGGCGCACGCGGATCCGCTTCTCGGTCAACCCGCGGGCCGCCGCGCGTTACGAGGGCGGCACCGATCCCCTCCCCGCCCGGCTCGCCGCCATGGCCGAGGTGGCCCGGGCCGGTTATCCGGTCGGCCTGACCGTCGCGCCGATCCTGCCGGTCCCGGAGTGGGAGGCGGCCTATGCCGGGCTGATCCGCGCCGCCGCCGACGCCCTCGCCGATGTGCCGGATCTCGACCTCACCGCCGAACTCATCACCCATCGCTTCACCCCCGGCTCGAAGGCGGTGCTGCGCGGCTGGTATCCCGGCTCGGACCTGCCCCTCGACGAGGCCGAGCGCGTCGAGAAGCGCACCAAGTTCGGCTCCGTGAAGTATGTCTTCCCGAAGCTCCTGATGCAGGCGATGCGCAGCCACCTCACCGCGTGCCTCGCCCGAGACCTGCCGACGGCGCGGATTCTGTACTGGACCTGAGCGGCTTCGGGCGCCATCTGGCCCGCATGATGGACGCGGACCCCCTGATCCTGACGCTCGCCTTCGATGAGCCGACTTTCGCCCGGTTCGACGGCGAGCGGCGTCGCTACTTCCCCGAAGCGCTGAATCGGATTCCCGCCCATGCGACCCTGTTCCACCACCTGCCGGGCGACCGGGAGCGGGGCGTGATCGAGGCCATCACCGCCCTCGTCCGCACCGTTCCGACGCCGGAGGTCGCCGTGACGGGCCTGCGCTTCACCGGCCGCGGCGTCGCCTACGTGCTCGAATCCGATGCGCTGTCCAACTTCCGGGCCCGCCTTGCGCAGGGCTTCGCGCCTCATCTCACCGCCCAGGATCGGCAGGGCTGGCGCCCCCACGTTACGGTCCAGAACAAGGTGGCTCCGGACAAGGCCCGGGCGCTCCACGCCGACCTGTCGGCCGGTTTCGCGCCGTTCCGCTTCGCCGCGCCGGCGACGCTGCTCTGGCGCTACCGTGGCGGTCCCTGGGATGCGGTGGCCCGCCTGCCCTTCGGAGAGAACGACTGATGACGCACGCTCCCGACCCGGATCCCGCCGCATGAAGGCCCCGAGCCAGATCCGCAACAATCGCCTGATCGAGCCCGCCCTGGCGGTGTGGCTGCGGTTGCGCCTGAACGAAGTCGGTCCCCTCGTCGCCCTGCTCTGCCTGAGCACCCTCGGCTATGGGTTCTTCTACCTCGCCCACGAAGTCGGCGAGGGCTCCACCGCGGCCCTCGACCGCCGGATCCTGCTCGCCCTGCGCAACCCCGCCGATCTCGCCGATCCGATCGGGCCGCCCTGGCTCGAGGAGACGATGCGCGACATCACCGGGCTCGGCAGCGTCTTCACGGTGCTGTTCCTCACCTGCGCGGTGGCGGGCTATCTCGCCGTGTCCGGGCGGCGGCGCATCGGCCTCTACGTCCTGGCCGCGGTGGGCAGCGGCGAGCTGGTCTCGACCTTGCTGAAGATGCTCTACCACCGGCCGCGACCGGACCTCGTCCCTCACGGCATGGAGGTGTTCACGGCGAGTTTTCCGAGCGGCCACGCCACCATGTCGGCCATCGCCTATCTGACCCTGGCGACCCTCATCGCCCGGGTCGAGCGCAACCGCCGCGCGAAGGCACTGGTCCTGGCCCTCGGAGTCAGCGGACGCTG
>NZ_BACT01000511.1:0-1154 GCF_000333255.1 Methylobacterium sp. B1
CCTCGCCAGTCCGACCGCCGCCCAGGAGGCCGTCACCCTGGATGAACTCTCCGTGGCCGGCGCGGGCGGAGACCCGAACCGCGCTGCGCCGAACGGCCTCAATCTGCGCACCCCGGACCGGACCGCGAGCCGCCTCGGTCTGACGCCGCTGGAGACGCCGGCCAGCCTCGACATCGTGTCGGGTGAGACCGCGCGGCTGCGCGGCCAGGATACGATCGCCGAAGCCGTGACCCAGGACGCCACCGGCATCACCACGATCGCTGCACCCGGCAACGGCAACGGCGCCTTCACATCCCGGGGCTTCGCCGGCCCGAACTCGATCCAGCAGCTCTACGACGGCACGCGCTTCTACGTCGGCGCCAACACGGTGACCTTCCCGTTCGACACGTGGAACGTCGAGCGGATCGAGGTGCTCCGCGGCCCGTCTTCGGTGCTCTACGGCGACGGCGCCATCGGCGGCGTGATCAACGTGGTGCCGAAGAAGCCGGTCTTCGTGCCGATCAACGCCGCCCGCGCCGTTGTCGGCACGGATGGCGTCGCGCGCCTTGCGTTCGATTCGGGCGGCGGAATCGGTCAAGCGGAGTTCGGCGACACCTTCGCGTATCGCCTCAACGTCAGCGGCAATCGCGCCGAGGGCTGGATCCGGCCGGAGGGCGATTTCCGCAACCTCGCGGTCTCGGCCGCCCTGCTGTTCCGGCCGAGCGCCGATCTGGCGTTCACCCTGAGCCACGATCTCGGCTACCAGGAGCCCGCCCGCTACTGGGGCACGCCGCTCGTCGAGGGACGGATCCCGGATCTCATCCGGTTCAACAACTACAACGTCCGGGACGCGAAAATCACCTGGGCCGACAACTGGACCCAGCTCAAGACCGAATGGTCGCCCTCGGCCGACATCACGATCCGCAACACCGCCTACCGGCTCACCAGCCGGCGCCACTGGCTCGACGTCGAGCAATATTCCTACAACCGCGGCACCGGGCTGGTGGACCGGGGCGACTATCTGGAAATCTACCACAGCCAGGAGCAGGTCGGTGACCGGCTCGACGCGACGTTCCGGGGCAGCCTGTTCGGCTTGCCCAACCAGTTCGTGGCCGGGTTCGACGTGAACCACATCGACTTCCGGCACACCAACAACTTCTACTTCGACCAGACCA
>NZ_BACT01000510.1:0-24601 GCF_000333255.1 Methylobacterium sp. B1
CCCGGCGACTGGCCCGACGCCTCGCGCGACACCCAGCCTATCTCGACCTTCTCGGGCCGCTTCGCGCTGCCCGCAACGGAGCGACGCCACTCTACCTGCGCACCGACACCCACTGGACCGCGCAGGGGTGCCTGCTGGCCTATCGCGAGATCATGCGGGCGCTCGGGGCGGTTCCGCCCGCCGATATCGGCGGGCGTCCCGGTACCGTCTCGGAACAGATCATGGATCTCGGCGAGAAGCTGCCCGAGCGGCCGCGCGAGCGGCTGGAGCGGTTCATGCTGCAGCGCGATGCGATGCGGGTGGAGACGGGGCCGCTACTGGCCGCCTACGAGGCGCAGGGACGCGACCGCGAGGTGCATGTCGGCGCGCATGTCGTCTATCGAAACCCGTCCCCGGGGGCCGATCCGCGACGGCTCGTCCTGTTCGGCGATTCCTGCGCCCACTTCGACCCGTTCCTGCTGACCGGGCTGCTCGCCGAGAGTTTCAGCGAGGTTCACTTCGTCTGGTCCTCGAGCCTCGACTGGCCCTACATCGAGCGCGTGCGTCCGGACATCCTGCTGTTCGAGATCGCCGAGCGCTTCCTGGCCAAGCTGCCGAAGGACGATTTCGACGTGGCCGTCGCCGGTCAGCGCGGGACGGGCGGTCGCCTCGCGCGGCTCGGGAGCGACGGCCTGGGACGTGCCGTGGCGCCTCAGTAGATGGCCGGATCCAGGCGGGCGAAGTCGGTGACGCTGGCGGCCTGATACTTGGCGACGGATTCCGGCGCGCAGGCGATCCCGATCATCAGGACGAGGAGTGTCGCGAGGCACGCGAGCGTTGCCGTGACCACGTCGGCATGGCGCCGCAGAGCATGGATCACCAAGCATCCGAACGTGAACAGGGCCGCCTCGGCGACGGGCACCAGCGCGAACGACATCACTTCACCTCCATCGATCTCCCCACGCGATCGGGCCGCTGCGGCACGTGCGCGGCGACGGGTGGGTGCCCGAGAGATGGCTCAGATTGCTGCACCGCAACAGAAGGATCGGCGCAGCCCTGCCTTGCGCAGAACTCGCGGGCCGGCGGGACCGGGCGCACCGGTCGCGCGGTCGGCGCTCCTCGGATGCAGACCGGCATCCGTCTTCACAGACGCCGCGCGAGGCCCATCTGGGTCGGATCGCTTATGGGACCGGAGACGACGATGGGCCTCCTCGTGGACGGCATCTGGCGCGACCAGTGGTACGACACCGCCGCGACGGGCGGCCGCTTCGAGCGCAAGGCCTCGGCCTTCCGCAACTGGGTGACCGCCGACGGATCGCCGGGCCCGTCCGGATCGGGCGGCTTCCGGGCCGAGCCGGGCCGCTACCATCTCTACGTCTCCCTGGCCTGTCCCTGGGCGCACCGCACGCTGATCGGGCGCGCGCTCAAAGGGCTGGAAGACGCGATCTCCGTCTCGGTGGTCGATCCGCATATGGGCGCCGAGGGCTGGGTGTTCGGTGACACGCCGGGCGCGACGCCGGACCCGATCCACGGCGCACGGCGCCTCTACGAGATCTACCTGGCGGCCGACCCGTCCTACAGCGGCCGCGTCACCGTGCCGGTGCTGTGGGACCGGGAGCGCGGCACCATCGTGTCGAACGAATCCGCCGAGATCCTGCGGATGCTGAACGACGCCTTCGGGGGTACGGGTCCGGATCTCTACCCGGCAGACCTGCGTCCCGAGATCGACGCGGTGAACGCTCGGGTCTACGACCGGGTGAACAACGGTGTCTACAAGGCGGGCTTCGCCACCACCCAGGACGCCTATGCCCAAGCCTTCGAGGCCCTGTTCGCCGAGCTCGATGCGCTCGAAGCGCGGCTCGACCGGAGCCGTTACCTCTGCGGCGACCGCGTGACCGAGGCGGATATCCGCCTGTTCACCACCCTGGTGCGGTTCGACGCGGTCTATGTCGGGCACTTCAAGTGCAACAGGCGCCGGATCGCCGACTATCCGAACCTGTCGAACTATCTCCGCGATCTCTATGCCATGCCCGGCATCGCGCCGACCGTCGATCTGACGCATATCAAGCGGCATTATTACGAGAGCCATCCGACCATCAATCCGACGGGGATCGTGCCCCTCGGACCGGAGCTGGATTTCGCCGCCCCGAACGACCGTGCCCTGCGGTTTGCGGCCTAGCCGGCTGCGGCGGGGGTTCGGCCCGTGGTGAGCCCGACGCCGGCCCCGTCCCGATGCCGCCCCCTCGACGGCGGACGCCGTGCGCCTAGTTCGGCTCTCAACCGGAGGATGCCCGACCCGCCATGACCAATCGCCTGCGCCTCGCGCTGCTCTGCGCTCTCGTCAGTCTTCCCTCCGCGGCACGCGCCCAGGCCGCGTTGCGGCTGGACGGCACCTGCGAGAAGCTCGTAATCGGCACGCAGGATCTGAGCAGCTCCTGCAGCAACGTCCTGACGAACGCGGTGAGCCGCAATCGCACCAGCTTCGACTTCACCACCTCCGACGGTCAGGCGCTCAGCTTCAGCGGTAACGGCGCCCAGCAGGAAGCCACCGAGGAGACCGATCCGCTGCAGCCGATCAACGTGGTCACCACCGGAAAGGATGGCGCCCCGATCCTGGCGATCGGCGCCTGCCGCTTCTCCACCCCGGAACCGGGCCGCACCGCGATCACCTGCGAGGCCAGCACGGCCGACGGACGCCCGTTTGCCGGAACGTTCGTGACTGCGGCCAAGGCGCCTGCCGGTGCGCCGGCCGCCGCACCGGCCCGCTGAGCGTCCCTGTCTTTGGGCTGGTCAGATCATGGCGGAAGCCCCATTTAGGGAACTCCACGAAAAAGGTTCCGAAGCCAGACCGATGCTCAACGACACCCTCGCCGGGGGCGGTGCCCCGGCCGGCGACACCGGCACCCTCATCAAGGACACGACCACTGCGAGCTTCCGGCAGGACGTGCTCGCCGAGTCGATGCACCGGCCTGTGCTGGTCGACTTCTGGGCGCCCTGGTGCGGGCCCTGCAAGCAGCTCACGCCGGTGCTGGAGAAGGTGGTCCGGGAGGCCGCCGGCGCGGTCGCCCTGGTGAAGATGAACATCGACGAGCATCCCTCGATCGCAGGCCAGCTCGGCATCCAGTCGATTCCGGCGGTCATCGTCTTCCAGAAGGGCCAGCCGGTCGACGGCTTCATGGGCGCCGTCCCCGAGAGCCAGATCAAGGAGCTGATCGGGCGCGTGGCCGGTCCTCAGCAGGATCCGCTCGAGGCCGCCCTGGCGGACGCCGCCGCCCTCATCGAGGAGGGCGACCTCGCCGGTGCTGCGGAAATCTACGCGGCGGTCCTGGAGCAGCAGCCCGACAACGTCGCGGCGCTGGCCGGCCTCGCCAAGATGCAGCTCGACGCGGGCGAGATCGAGAATGCCAAGCGGGTTCTGGCCATGGTGCCGGAGGCGAAGGCTGGCGATCCGGCGCTCGCCGGCATCCGCGCCGCCCTCGAACTCGCCGAGCAGGCCGCCTCGCTCGGCGATCTCGCGGGCGTGCAGCGGGAAGTGGAGGCCAACCCGGACGCCCATCAGGCGCGGTTCGACCTCGCGCTGGGCCTCGCCGCCCGGGGCGAACGCGGCCAGGCCGTCGACCACCTGATCGAACTGCGCCGGCGCGACAAGGACTGGAACGACGACGGGGCGCGCAAGCAGCTGCTGCAGTTCTTCGAGGCCTGGGGCGTGATGGATCCGGATACGATCCGCGGACGGCGCAAGCTCTCGGCGCTTTTGTTCTCGTGAGGTTCCGGCTCGCGCTTCGGACCACCAATCGGCCCCCCCGGGAGGCGCCATGAGCACCCATGCGAGCTACAAGGGCCCGGCGGATTGTCCCGCGGTCATCCCGGTCTTCCCCCTCTCCGGGGCGCTGCTGCTGCCCCGCGGGCAGATGCCGCTGAACATCTTCGAGCCGCGCTATCTCGCCATGGTCGACGATGCCATGCGCACGGACCGGATCATCGGCATGATCCAGCCGGATCCGGAAGGATCGGGCGGGGCCAATCCGAAACTCTACCGCGTCGGCTGCGCGGGGCGGGTGACCCAGTACGCGGAGACCGGCGACGGACGATACCTGATCTCGCTCACCGGCATCACGCGCTTCCGGGTCGAGAGCGAATTGGCCTCGATCGGCCCCTATCGCCGCTGCCACGTCTCCTATGACGACTTCGCTGTGGACTTCGAGCCCCGGGCGGGCGAGGAGCAGGTCGACCGCGCGGGCGTGCTCAAGGCGTTGCGCGACTTCGTAGAGTCGAACGACCTCAAGGTGGACTGGGCCGGAATCGACGAGGCGCCCGACGAGGCGCTGGTCAACGCCCTCTGCATGATGAGTCCGTTCGGTGTGCGCGAGAAACAGGCGATGCTCGAGGCCCCCGACCTGAAGACGCGGGCCGAGATCCTGATCGCGGTCACGCAGATGGAACTGGTTCGCGGCTCGGGCCCCGAGTCGACGATGCAATAGGCTGCACGAACGATGACCAACGACCTCACCGCCCCCGTCGAAGCGACCCGCGTGGACCCGAAGCTTTTGGAGATCCTGGTCTGCCCGCTGACCAAAGGGACACTGGAATACGATTCCGTCCGCCAGGAACTGATCAGCCGTTCCGCCAAGCTCGCTTATCCGATCCGCGACGGGATCCCGATCATGCTGCCGGAAGAAGCCCGGCCGCTGACGGACTGATCGCCCGGGCCGCTCGTTTGCGCGGGGGGCAGCCCGCGTCGCTTCGCATCCCGAGCGCCCCGTGCTTACGGGACCCACTCCCTCCGGTCGGGCTCGGCGCGCCCCGTGCCGGCCGCCCCCTGCCAAACCTCAGGATGTCGGCGAGACTTGGCATCAGGTCTTCCGATCGGAGAGCAGATTCGGCTCTATCGAGCTTGACTATTACTCCGCCCTTCGCCGACCCTGATCTGTCTTGAGCTAACGCGTGGCGGCCATACTCTTGCCGCTTCGATCGTTCAGCGTCGAGTCATCCCCGATCGATGATTCTGACCGTGCATCCCGCCTCAGGCGGCATCCACTTCGCTGAGAGATCGCCCCGCATGATCAAGCTGACCGCCGTCGCGGCCCTCGCCGCCGGCCTGTTCCTTCCCCTTTGCGCGCCCGCCAGCGCGGAGCCCGGCACGCATAACGGACGGTGGTCGGTGGAACTGGTCACGGAAACCGGTCTGTGCAGCGCCCGCTACACCTACGCGCTCGCCATTCGCGAGGGTCACGTGCAGCTGATCTCCGGCGCCGCCGGCGCGCAGGTGAACGGGCATGTCGGGGCCGATGGCAGCGTCGGGCTCACCGTCAACAACGGCACCGCGAGCGGCACGGGAACGGGGCGGCTCCGGGCCGGGAGCGGCGCGGGGACCTGGAAGGTCTCGTCCCTCTGCTCCGGCCACTGGACCGCGCGGCGCAGCGATACCCGCACCGCGCAGGCCGACTGAGACCGCTCAGACGGCGGCTGCGAGCCAGGTGCGCGCCTCGTCGATGCGGGCCCGCTCGAACACCTTGATCTGGGTCGGCGAGACGAAATTGAAGGTTTCGGCCAGCGCCTTGAGCCAGGGTGCGTCCGTCACCAGGGCGACGTGGCTGACGCTCTTCATCATCGAGAAGCCGAAGCGCGGATCCTTGAAGAAGGCGGCCGGCTCCATGCCCTCGAAGGCGCGGATGTCCTCGAGCAGCTTGATCTTGCCGCCCTTGTCGAGGTCGGCCTTCATCGCCGTCATCATGGCGTTCATCTCTTCGTCGGTGATCTTCCCGTCGACCACGATCTCGGCGACGTTGGAATCCGGCGTCTTGGTATAAGTCAGCACTGATCGCTCCTCCGGGAACCGCATGCGTCCCGGCCAATCTCCGGCCGGGATCCGCCGCCCGTCGCCCGAGTGTCCTACAAAAAGCTCTGCGGGTCGACATCGATGGCGACCCGGACGTTGCCGCGCACCTTCGGACCCCGGGCGATCCAGGCGCGCAGGTAGGCCTGCAGATCGACGTTGCGCTCGGTCTTCACGAGCAGGCGGAAGCGGTATCGGCCGCGCACCAGGGCCAGCGGCGCCTCGGCGGGACCCAGCACCATCACGCCCTCCGGCGGCTCGGCCGCGCGGGCCAGCGCCTGGCCGTGGGCCTCCGCCACCTCGCGCTCGGTCGCCGAAACGATCAGCGCGGCGAGCCGCCCGAACGGCGGAAGGCCCGCCGCCTCGCGGGCCTGGATCTCCTCCGCGTAGAAGCGCTCGGCATCCCCCGACAGGAGGGCCGCGATCACGGGATGGTCCGGCTGGTAGGTCTGGACGAGGGCGCGGCCGGGCTTCTCTCCGCGGCCGGCACGGCCGGTGACCTGCTGCAGCAGCTGGAACGTCCGTTCCGCGGCCCGCGGATCGCCCGAGGTCAGGCCGATATCGGCGTCGAGCACGCCGACCAGGGTCAGGAACGGGAAATTGTGGCCCTTCGCCACGAGTTGCGTCCCGATCACGATATCGCATTCGCCGGCTGCCACGGCATCGAGTTCCTGCCGCAGGCGCTCCGCGCCGCCGGGGAAGTCGCTCGACAGGACGACGACGCGCCGGTCCGGAAACAAGGCCGTGGCCTCCTCGGCGATCCGTTCGACGCCGGGGCCGCAGGCGGTGAGATTGTCGAATGTGCCGCACTCGGTGCAGGCCTCCGGCCGGCGCTCGGCATAGCCGCATTGATGGCAGACCAGCGCCCGGCGGAACCGGTGCTCCACCAGCCAGGTCGAGCAGTTCTTGCACTGGTAGCGGTGGCCGCAGGCCCGGCAGAGGGTCAGGGGCGCGTAGCCCCGGCGGTTGAGGAACAGCAGCGCCTGCTCGCCGCGCTCCAGGGTGCTCTTCACGGCGTTGACCAGCGGCGGGCTCAGGAAGCGGCCGCGCTCGGGCTGGTCGAGGCGCATGTCGATCGCCGCGATGTCGGGCAGGCGCCGCCCGCCGAAGCGCTCGGGGAGCAGGATGTGCCGGTAGCGCCCCCTTGCGGCGTTGACGCGGGTCTCGATGGCGGGCGTCGCCGAGGTCAGCACCACCGGGCAGGACTCGAGACGGCCGCGCACCACCGCCATGTCGCGGGCATGGTAATGGACGCCGTCCTCCTGCTTGTAGGCGGTCTCGTGCTCCTCATCGACCACGATCAGCCCCAGCCGTGCGAAGGGCAGGAACAGGGCCGAGCGCGCGCCGACCACCACCAGCGCCTCGCCCTCGGCTACCGCGGCCCGCAGGCGCTCGCGACGCCTGCCGCCGATTCCGGAATGCCACGCCGCCGGCCGGACCCCGAACCGGGCGGCGAAGCGGTCCAGGAACTGGGCCGTCAGCGCGATTTCCGGCATCAGGATCAGCGCTTGGCGGCCCGCCCGGATGCAGGCGGCCACGGCCTCGAAATAGACCTCGGTCTTGCCCGAGCCGGTGACCCCCTCCAGCAGGACGGGCCTGAGATCGGCCGGATCCTCCGCCGGCGGCCGGTCCCACGGAAAGGGCGCGACCAGAGCCGCCACGGCCTCGGCCTGGGCGGGCGAGAGCGGCGAGCGCGGGAAGTCCGGATCGGGCCGCGGCGCGACCGGCTCGGGCGCGACCGCCACGGTCTCCAGGGCACCGTCGTCGATGAGCCCGTCGACCACCGAGAGCGAGACCCCGGCCTCCTTGGCCAGGGCGCTCTTGCCCCGCAGACCGCCGTCGGCGGCCGCGGCGAGGACCTTGGTGCGGGCCGGGGTCGGCCGGGCCGGGGGCTTGTCGGTGATGCGCACGGCGACCCGGGCGGTCTCGCCGGCCGCCGCCTCGTCGGGCAGGCGCAACACCATGGCCAGCGCCGAGCCTTTCGGCGCCAGCGTGTAGCGGGCGATCCAGTCGACGAGGCTGCGCAGCGGGTCCGACAGGGGCGGGAAGGGCAGGCGGTCGGTCACAGGCCGCAGGTTCGAGCCGCCGGGGCTCTCGGCCACGCCCCAGACGACCCCGACGATCTCGCGCGGTCCGAGAGGCACCTGCACTACGTCGCCGGCGGCGAGGTCGAGCCCGGCCGGCGCCACGTAGCTGTAGGGTGTATCGAGGGCCAGCGGGATCAGGATCTCGGCGACGACGGGCATACTGGGCTTTTCGGGCGGGTCCGTTCCGGGTCCGTACCACAGGCCCGGGAAAAGAACCCGCCGCTTCAGCGATCCCGCAGCCCCGGCACCAGCGGCAGGGCCGCGAGACTCAGGGCCGCCATCGCCCAGAAGGCGGAAGCTCCGAAGGACCCATAGAGCGCCCCGGAGGCCAGGGTCGCGGCGACGCCGGACAGGCCGAGGCCCAGGGTGCCGTAGAGGGCCAGCGCGGTCGTCCGGAGGTCGGCCGGCGTGGTGGCTTCGATGAGCCCGAGGCAGGCGAGGTGCAGGAGAGCGAAGCTCACCCCGTGCAGGGCCTCGACGGCGGCGAGCCACGGGATCGCGGTCGTGGAGCCCAGCACCGCCCAGCGTACGGCCCCCGCGCAGGCCGCGGCCGCGACGCCTGCCGCAGGGCCGATCCGCGCCAGCAGGGGCGGCCCGACCAGCAGGAAGACCAGAACCTCGGCGGCCACCGACACCGACCAGAGGAGGCCCGCGGTGGCCGGCGCGATCCCGGCGGAGCGCCACAGGATCATGGCGAAGCCGTCGTGCATCGCGTGGGCGCCGATCACCAGGGCGGCGACCAGCACCGTGCGGCGGAAGCGCGGCAGCGCGATCAGGGCAGCGAAACCGTGCCACGGCGCCCCGGCCCGGGTCGTGCGGGCCCGATCCGCCGGCAGCGCCAGGGCCGACGCACCGGCGGCGAGGAACAGGCCGCCGCTCGCGACGAGGGCGGCGGCGAGGCCGAAGATCCCGATCGACCAGCCCGCGGCGGCGGTACCTGCGATGAAAGCGGCCGAGCCCGCGCCACGGATCCAGCCGTACTGGAACGCCGCCCCGCCCCGCGCGGCGGCCAGGGCCAGCGCGTCGGCGAGCGGCGCCGGGGCCGCGGTGCCCACCGCGTAGAGCAGAGCCGGGGCGATCAACTGCGCCAACCCGACGCCTGGCAGATGCGCCAGGGTGCTGAGCCCCGCCAGCGCGAGACTCGCCGCAAGGATGGATCTGCCGGCGCGATGGCGGTCGGCGAAGGCGCCGGCCAGCGGCCCGATCCCGAGGCGCAGCGCACCCGCGGCGGCGAGAAGAAGGCCGATCTCAGCCGGCGTCAGGCCACGGACCGCCAGGAAGCCCGGCAGGATCGGCGACAGAACGCCATAGGCACCGTAGAGCGCCGCATACAGGACAAGGAACCGGGGGAGCCCGCCACGTCGTTCCGCCCCTGGCGCCCGCTTCTGCATGGGCGGAACGTAGTCCGGCAGGCCTCCCGAAGTCAGGTCAGCAGGGGCGACGGACGGCGTAGCGGTAGCGCCGCCCTTGCGCGTCGAGCAGCTCGCTGTCGGGACCTTCCTGCCAGACGACCTCGTCCTCGGGCCCCGCCGCGTTGGTCAGGGTCGCCCCACGGACGATGTCGAGGCTGAGGCCGAACCCGTAATTGGTGGCGGTCGCGTCGGTGATCGCGGCCGTGATGTCGGCCTCGTCGGGCAGGCAGGCGAACAAGACGCCGTCGGCGATGGCGAGGGTGTAGGTTTGCACGGAGGGGCTCCAACAGGCTCGAAGAGCGTGGACCGGCACGGGAGCGCCCAAACCTAGGCATCGCCACCGGGATGTGAAGGCTTCCCACCGAATTGCTGCATTGCACCATTTCGTGAGGACAAGCCCCGCGCAAGCCCGCCGCGCCGCGTCTCACCGCCCCAGATGGCTATCGAAGAACCGCGCCATCTCGCCGAACACCTCCTTGGTCTCCGGGGCGTCCGGAGTGAAGAGGTACTGGGCGTGGGACATGCCCTCGAACACCTGGAGGGACGCCTCGATCCCGGCGGCGCGCAGCTTCCGATGGGTGCGCACGGTGTTCGACAGGAACAGGTCGCGGGTGCCGGTGATCAGGATCGCGGGCGGCAGGCCGGCGAAATCGCCATAGATCGGCGAGAGCTGCGGGTCCTTCAGGTCCCGACCGGCGGCGTAGAGCTTGGCGGCCGGCGTCAGGTAGCCGGAATAGCTGACGAGGACGTTGTCCAGCCACTCGTTGGTCCGGTAGCTGTCGCCGGTCTCGGTCATGTCGGACCAGGGCGTGCCGAGGCCGATCGCCGCCGGCAGCGCCAGTCCCTCGGCCTTGGCGCGGAGCATCAGAGCCAGGGTCATGCCGCCGCCCGTGGAGGTGCCGAACACCGCCATGTTCTGAGGCTTCTGCATGGTCAGCATGGCGCGCCACACGGCGGTCGCGTCGTCCATGGCGGCGGGGTAGGGGGCATCCGGCGGCATGCGGTAATCCACCGCGATGACCTTGTAGCCGCCGAGGCCGGCCATCAGGATCGCCTCCAGCGTGCCGGACTCGCCGGGATTGTAGACGTAGCCGCCCCCGTGGATGTGCAGGAGCAGGCGGTTGCGGTTGGCTTCGGGCATCTGCCGGGGCTGGATCACGAAGGCCTTCACGCCACCGATCACGGCGGCCTCGCTGGTGACGCCGAGCTTCTCACGCAGGGCGGGGAGGGCGGCGGCGCCGGCGGCGGCCAGTCGGTCGACCAGGGCCTTCCAGGCCGCGGCGTCCGGCGGGTTCGCGTTCCAGGCCGGCACGCGGTAGGGCGCCGCCACAGCCGTGCGGAATTGCGGACTCGTCGTGTCGGCGGGCACCGGCACGACCTTGGCCGGTACCGTCCGTGGCCCCGGCGCGGCATTGGCCGCTCCGATCTCGGCCTCGAGCTGCTCGAAACGGGGAACTGGCCTCTCGGCGGGTGCGGCCTGCCCGAGGGCGGCGTGGGTTCCGCAGGCGATCATCAGCAGCGCGGACAGGCTCAGGCGCATCTCGGTTCCTCCTGGGCAGCCCGGTCTGCGGACCCGTCTCGGCGGGGGCCGGCTGCGTGGATCCATGAAGTATCCGACGGGGCGGAGCGCGACAGCGGCCCCGGTTACGATCACGGCTGTGCGTTCACGCTTCGAGGCGCGGCAGTGCAGCCGGGGTGGCCGGCTCGACCACCAGGGTCGCCGGCACGGCGCCGTCACCGGCCAGCGCCTCGGCGATCGCCTCGGGGGCGATCGGGTCCTCCGCGGCAGAACCGGCGAGATCCGGCGTTATCCGGGCGGTCTCCCGCCGTGTATCGGTCTCCGCCGCGGCGTGCTCGTCGGCGACGCCGGCCACCGCCTCGGGGGCGATCAACCCGATGGCCGCCGCATGCTCGGCCATGGCGACGCTGTCGCCGGCCAGCACCAGGCTCGATCCGGCCCGGGCGACGGCGCCGGCGAGGCGGACGATCTCCTCGACCCGGGCCGAGTCGCGGGACACGTTGCGGATGTAGACCGCCAGCACCCGCCCGGGATTCTCCTCGACGATCTGCGCGTAGACCTCCGGATCGTGCTGGCCGCTGTCGCCGATCAGCACGAAGGGCAGATCCCGGTAGAGGGCGAGCATGTGGCGGATCAGCGCCTGCTTGTGGTCGGTGGCCCGGCGCGGCAGCGGATGCGTCCAGGACAGGCCCCATTCCCTCAGGAACAGCACCGGCCCCGCCGGAATGCCGTGGCGCTGGAGGAATTCCGACAGCATTTCGTAGAGGCCCCAGGGGGGCCCGGAGAAGTAGAGCATCGGGTTGCCCTCGCCGCCGCCGGCGCCGGCATGCAGGGCCCGGTAGAGGGCGGCCACACCCGGGAAGGCGACCCGGCTCTCGGCATCCTCCACGAACAGGCGCCAGAGCATCGTCAGCTTGTTGGCGACACCGGTGCGCATGACCGTGTCGTCGATGTCACTGACGACGACGACACGGCACTGGTCGGGCGGGATGAACACCGCGCCCTCGGCGGGGATCGGCGGGTCGGCGTCGAGAAGGAGGTCGACCGCGTGCCACTCCCCCGGCGCAGCCGGTCGCGTGCGCGGGTGCAGGTGCAGACGGAAATAACCGTCGCGGTCGGTCTCGACCCGGACGGCGTCGTCGCCGAACCGGGCGGTCACGGCGGCTCCGGCAATCGCCCGCCGGGCGATGCGGCGCCGCAGGTCGCGCCATTGCGCCCGCAGGGAATCGGGATCCTCGCCGGGGATCCCGGGCGATTGCCGGAAGACGCGACCGATCAGGAATACCTCATCGCGTGAGCCGTAGCCGCGGTACGGCTCGACCACGAGGCCGCCCGGTCCCTTGCCGCCCCGGCCCTGCGCCCGGCGGACCGGCCGGGTGAGGACCCGCAGCGCCTTGGTGGCGCCCCTGCGCACGCGTGAGGCCATGGACCGGCCGCTCCCGGGCGCTCAGGCCTGCGGCAGTTCGGGGCTGAGCCCCATCGCGTCGAGGCCCTCCTCCAGCAGATCCCCGGCGTCGGGCGAGCCCAGCAGCTCCCGCACGGCGCCCTCGCCAGCGGCCTCGCGCTCGCGGGCGAAGCGCACGGCCTCGCTCCACTCCTCGGGCTCCATGTCGCCGCGTCCGATATAGAGAAGGGCAAGCAGCTCGGCCCGGGAATCGTCATCGAGCCCGGCGATCAGGCCCCGGACCTCGGATTCCGTGGCGTCGTCGGTGCCGGAGGTCAGGACGTCGGTGGACCCGTCGTCGATCGGGTTCGAGCCCGAATCCGGATCGGTGTTGCCCTCCTTCACCTCGATGGCGCGCAGCCGCATGACGATGTCGGTGACGGTTTCGACGGCGATATCCATGCGCTGATCTCCGAACGCTGACAGGAGCGGCCAAGCGGGGCCCTCAAGCCGCGACAACGGACGAGCGGGCCCGGGGTTCGCCCCATCCCCATCGAAGGCGCGGTGCGTGGTCCGCGCCACTTCCCGGTTGGACCACCGTAGGATAGAGCCTGCGAGACTATTTCGATAACCGGGTCAACATCGGCGATAGACGTGGTTTCTATAGAGTCTGCTGGAACATCCTTCGCCGATACCACCGTCTCCTGCGTACGCGACTCAAGGTCTCGGCGCTCGGCCGGGCGCCGCTGGCACGTCGGCGCCCTCGCGGGGCTCTGCGGAGTGGCCGCATCCGTGCTGCTTGGACCGGACCCCGCCGAGGCCAGGCCCGCGAGCTACGAGGGCAGCGCGCCGAGCTGCTTCCTCACGGGCGGCGGCGCCCTCGAGATCTGCCGGGATGGCTCGGAGGCCGAGGGCGTCCTGATCGCGCCGGCGCCCTGCGCGTTCGTACGCGGCGTTCAGCTCCTGCGGCTTGCCCGTTCCGAGGCACCGGGCCCGATCCAGGCCCTGTTCCAGGGGCAGACCCCGGTGGCATCCCGACGGGACGAGCCCTGCCCGGAGCGCCGCGCCACGGACAGCCGGGATGGCGGCGCCCTGCGCACCGGGCGGACCTTCGAGGCCTTGGTCACGACGCTGCCGCCCACGGCCGACCGGTTCTGGGTCGACCTGCCAGAGCAGAGCACGCGGGCGCGCGGCTGGTCCGAACCGACACCGACGGCCGAGGGCATCGGCCCGCGCGACCCGATCGCGGTGACGGGCCGCACCTGGGCCGGGGAGGCCTACAGCTACGTCTTCCTGCTCGGGCAGGAGCGCGTGGGCGTCACCGGCGGGGACGATGCCGAGACCGAGCGCCGGGGCCGCCGTCGGCGCCGGCGAGCGGAGCAGGACGCGCCGGCGTCCGGCCCGGCCGATGTCCGCCGCCGCGTGCAGATCGAGGCCCGGACCCTCGATTTCCAGACCTTCGAGATCCGCACCCGCACCGCGGACGGGTACGGCCTGGCCTGGACGCCGTTCGAGGCGGGCGCGGGCCGCGGGCGGCGCAGCGACCCGCCCGCCCCCGCCGCGGTGATCGACGAAGCGGGCAAGCCGGTGACCTCGGCCTGCACGGCCCCGGCCTTCGAGACCCACGGGCTCGCCGGTTCGATCAGCGTCGTGGATCGCACCTATCACTACGTCTACACCGACGTGCTGCCCGAGGATTGCGGCCTCGCCCCCGAGAAGCGCCGCACCGGGCTCTTCCTGCGCACCGCGCAGGACCTGTCCGGGGCGAAGGTCTGGTCGACGGCCCGCAAGCTCGCCGGGCCGCTGCCGCCCGGGTCCCTCGTGCGGGTGGCCCGGGCCAAGGGCTTGCAGCGCTGGGCGGTCTCCTACACGTGCCAGCGGCCCGCCAACGCGCCGGGCGGCCCCGTGGCGGACATCTGCCTCCAGTACACCGCCGACATGAACCTCGACGGCATCGGCGCCCTCAAGCTCTACGCCGATCCGGTCGAAGCCGGCCGCTCGCCGGCCTATCTCGGACTGCGCTCGGGGGGCGACGGCAGCGGCCGGTACGATCGGAGCGCGCATTTCTGGATGACGGACGCGGAAGGCAACCTCGACACGCCGGCGATCTATCCGAACAAGGCCGGGTTCCTGACCTGGCTCGACCGGCTCGCTCCGACCGCCTCCGGCCGCGACACGTCGAGCCTCTACGGAAGGCCCGTCTACTGGGCGACGTGGACGGTGCGCCAGATCGGCGCGCAATAAGTCGCGGGAGGCGCTATATGGGCGGCCGACAAGCCGCGCGCGGCGTGCCTGACGGACCCGATGGAAACCCATATCGACCTGTGGTTCGCCGCGAGCATCGTGGCGATCTCGTTGCTCCTCTCGGCTTTCTTCGCGGGCGCGGAGACGGCCTTCACGGCCGCGTCGCGGGCGCGGATGCACGCCCTCGAACAGGCGGGCGACCCGCGGGCCGCGATCGTCAACCGCATCCTGGCGATCCGCGAGCGCTTCATCGGCGCCATGCTGATCGGCTACAACATCGTGGCGATCGGCGCCTCGGCCTTCACCACCAGCGTGCTCACCGCGCTGTTCGGCAAGAGCGGCGTGACCTACGCCACGGTCGGCATGTCGGTGCTGGTCATCGTGTTCGCCGAGGTGCTGCCGAAGACCCTCGCCATCTCCAAGCCCGACAAGGCGGCGCTGCTCACCGCCCGGCCGGTGGCCTTCGCGGTGGCGCTGATGGGCCCGCTGGCCATCGCCATCGAGCACCTCGTGCGGCTGATGCTGAAGCCGTTCGGCGTCACCATCGGCGAGCACCAGTCGATCCTCACCGCCGCCGAGGAGCTGCGCGGGCAGGTGGCGCTGATGCACCGGGAGGGGGGCGTCGCCAAGGCCGAGCGCGACATGCTGGGCGGCCTCCTCGACCTCTCGGACCTGTCGGTCTCCGACGTCATGGTCCACCGCACCAAGATGCGGGCGATCGACGCCGACCAGCCCTCCGAGGACATCGTCCGCGCCGTCCTGTCCTCGCCCTATACGCGCATGCCCCTGTGGCGCGGCACGCCGGAGAACATCGTCGGCGTGCTCCACGCCAAGGACCTTCTGCGGGCGCTCGACGCGGCGGGGGGCGACGCCTCGGGCCTCAAGGTCGAGGCGCTCGCCCTGGAGACGTGGTTCGTGCCGGGCACCACGTCGCTGCGCGCCCAGCTCAAGGCCTTCCTCACCAAGAAGACCCACTTCGCCCTGGTGGTCGACGAGTACGGCGAGGTGATGGGCCTCGTGACCCTGGAAGACATCCTGGAGGAGATTGTCGGCGACATCGCCGACGAGCACGACGTCACGGTCTCGGGGGTGCGCCCGCAGGGGGACGGGTCGGTGAACGTCGATGGCGGCGTGCCGATCCGCGACCTGAATCGCGCGATGGACTGGAAACTCCCCGACGAGGAGGCGACCACGATCGCGGGCCTCGTCATCCACGAGGCCCGGACCATCCCGGATCAGGGGACGGCCTTCAACTTCCACGGCTTCCGCTTCCAGGTGCTACGGAAGGCCAAGAACCGGATCACCACGCTGCGCATCACGCCGCTGACGGCGACCGGGCTCCAGGCCACCGCTCAGCCGGACGCGCAGCGCGACGCGGTGTGATGCCGCGTCCGGGCGGCGGCTTCGACGCCGCCGCGTCCGCGCGCACAGCGAAGCCGTCCGGGGGCGCGATGCTGATGGACCTCGCGGCGTGCCGGGTCACGTCGCGCCACGCGGAATGACGGAGCGCGCGTCTTCGACCGGAATGCGGGTGCGGCACCGGGTCCGGACGACGGTTTTCCCGCCGTCCGTCTGAGGTCCATCCGCGACCGGCCGCGCGCCTCAGCCCGGTATCGCCTCCAGCCCCTCGGCACGGATCCAGTCCCGGGTGCGGTCGAGCGCCCGGCCGAGCCGGTCGAACAGGGCATCGATCTCATCCGGCGCGATGATCAGCGGCGGGCAGACCGCGACGCGGTCGCCGGCAAGCGCCCGCACGATCAGCCCTTCGCCCTGCGCGAAGGCAACGCAGCGCGCAGCGACGCCGGCCTTGGGGTCGTATTGCCGCTTGGTGGCCTTGTCGGCGACGATCTCCAGGCCGCCGATCAGCCCGATGCCCCCGGCCTCGCCCACGAGGTCGTGCCCGGCCAGCGCCGAGAGGCGACGCTGGAACTGCGGTGCCTTCTCGGCCGCCCCCTCAATGATGCGGTCGCGGCGATAGATCTCGATGGCCTTCAGCGCCACGGCCGCAGCCACCGGGTGTCCGGAATAGGTGGTGCCGTGGCCGAAGGTGCCGATCTTCTCGCTCTGGCCGACAAGCGCTTCGTAGAGCGGTTCGTCGATGCTCACGCCGCCGAGCGGCATGTAGGCCGAGGTCAGGGCCTTGGCGAAGGAGATCGAATCGGGCCGGGCACCCAGCGCCTCGCTGCCGAACCACGTGCCGAGCCGTCCGAAGCCGCAGATCACCTCCTCGGCGATGAAGCGGACCTCGTATTTCGCCAGCACCGCCTGGATCGCGGAGAAATAGCCCCGCGGCGGCACGATCGCGCCGCCCGCGCCCATGACCGGCTCGGCGATGAAGGCCGCCACCGTGTCCGGCCCCTCCCGCAGGATGGTCTCCTCCAGTTCGGCGGCGAGGCGGGCGGAATAGGCCTCCTCGCTCTCGCCCGGCTCGGCGCCCCGGTAATGGTGGGCGGCGGAGACGTGCAGGAAGCCCGGAAGCGGCAGGTCCCAGTCGGCGTGATTCGCGGCGAGCCCGGTCATCGACGCACTGGCGACCGTCACGCCGTGGTAGCCCTTCTGCCGGGCGATGATCTTCTTTTTATTCCGGCGCCCGAGGGCGTTGTTGTAATACCACGTGAGCTTGACCTGCGTGTCGTTGGCCTCGGATCCCGAAGACGTGAAAAAGATCTTCGAGGTCGGAACCGGCATCAGCTCCTTGAGCGTCTCGGCGAGTTCGATACCCGGATCGTGGCTGCGGCCGGAGAACAGGTGCGTGAAGGGCAGGCGCGCCATCTGCGCCCGGGCCGCCTCCACCAGCTCGGCGTTGGAATAGCCCAAGGCCGTGCACCACAGGCCGGACATGCCCTCGATATAGGGACGCCCCTCGGTGTCGTAGACGTGCACACCCTCGCCGCGCTCCAGAACCAGCGGACCGATCTGTCGGTGCGTCGACAGGTTGGTGTAGGGGTGGAGAACGGTTTCGACGTCGCGGGTCGCGAGATTCGAGAGCATGGTTCGCAAGGTCCTCGTGCGAGGGTCACCGCCGCCACACTACCGACCCGATGCCCCGGCAGGTAGCCCGAAGGACCCGCGGCCGGCCGTTACCGGACGCATGCCGCCCGCGACCGCCTCTGTTGACGCCCGACCGATGCTCAATCCGGAAACGTTCGTCGCACAACCCGCCCCCGGCCGCGCCTGCGGCGCCTGCACGCTCTGCTGCAAGGTCTACGACGTGCCCGCGGTGGAGAGCGTGGCCGGACAATGGTGCCGGCACACCAGGGCCGGCCAGGGCTGCGCCATTCACGCCACCCGGCCCGACCATTGCCGGGCATTCCACTGCCTCTGGATGACGGAAGGCTGGCTCGGACCGGAATGGAAGCCGGATCGCGCCAAGATGGTGCTGAGCCTCGACCCGCTCACCCGCAACATGAACGTCCAGGTCGATCCCGGCCAAGCGGGCGCGTGGCGGCGCGAACCCTATTACGGGCAGCTCAAACGCTGGGCCGTCGCCTCGGTGCCGCTGCGGCGGCACGTGCTGGTCCACGTCAACAAGAGCACCACCGTCGTCCTGCCGGACCGCGATGTCAGTCTCGGAGTGGTCGGCGCCGACGAACGCATCGTCACCACCGACCGCATGACCCCGCAGGGCCCGAGCTTCGACGTCCGGAAAGTCCCGGCCTGAGCCCATCGGCCCCGGACCGGAGGAGCCCACTCTCAGGGGCTCATGAACACGTAACCGCTCCGTTTCAGCACTCCGGGTTGGACGCCCGTCAGCCGGGCGGATTGCCTGTCCCGCAATCCGGTGCCCGGCGCCTCCGGCACCGTGGATGCGCCCCGGACGAGGAAGCGACAGCGCGGCATCCCCACATCCCGGTCGGGCGCGGAGGGGAGGCGGGCTCCACGCGCCGCCGGCGCCGCCGCGGCGCGGTCGCGATGAGATGATGCGCGCGTCTTGCGGAACCGGCCGGTTTGCTCAAGTGATCGGGCATGACGACAGTTCACGATCTCAGCGTGTCCGCGGCCGACGGCACGCCTTACCCGCTCGCGCAGCATCGCGGACAGGTGCTGCTCATCGTCAACACGGCCTCCCGCTGCGGCTTCACCCCGCAATATGAGGGCCTGGAGGCGCTGTGGCGCCGATACCGGGAGGAAGGTCTGACGATCCTGGGCTTCCCCTGCAACCAGTTCGGCGCCCAGGAGCCGGGCGACGCCACCGAAATCGCGCAATTCTGCTCGCTGCGCTACGACGTGAGTTTCCCGGTCCTCGCCAAGATCGCGGTGAACGGGCCGGATGCCGATCCGCTCTACGCCCATCTTACCCAGGCCCGACCGGGGCTGTTCGGCACGCGGATGGTCAAGTGGAACTTCACCAAGTTTCTGGTGGGTCGTGACGGCCGGGTCATCGCCCGTTTCGCGCCCGGGACGAAGCCCGCGGCCCTGGAGGCGAAGATCCAGGCGGCCCTGGCCGCGCCAGCCTGAGCCGCGTCGGCGTGACCCTGGCGTCAGACCGCGTCGAGATCCGCCGCCTCGGAGGCGGGAACGCGGCGTCGGTCGACCCGCTCGCGAGCCCGCAGCACCGTCCGCAGGGACGCGACCGGGAAGGGGCGCACCGACTCGCGCAGGATGCCCGTCAGGAAGCGGATCTCGGCGATCTTGCGCAAGGTCAGGTCGGGGGCACCGGCGCTCTTTGCCCTGCGTTCGAGGTCCGAAAGAGCGTCGAAGAGCGCGTATCGCGCGGGCAGATCCCGGAACGATTGCTTCGAGGCAATCAGCGTCGCCAGTTCGCCTTCAAATCTGCATCGGACAGGCTGATCGGAACGCATTGTCGACTCGAACACAATGTGCGCCGACCTTAAAACAGTGTTCGCAGCTTGTCAGCCGCTGAAGCCGACCGGGCGCCGCGAATGCCGGATTGTTGCCCAATTGCATCTGCGCGACCGACCGGATTTCCGGTCTCGGCTCAGCCTTCGACACCGACGAACGCGGCCGCCGCCTCGAACTCGATCCGGCGCGCCGCGAGGCGTGCTTCCGCCTCCGCGTCGCGCCCCCAGACGGCAGCCTGGTAGGTCTCGTCGACGTGAGCGGCGTCCCAGGCTTCCGCCGGGGCCAGGCGGCCACGCAGCACCGCCAGCGCGATCAGAAGGGAGCCGGTCAGGGTGGTCAGGGTGTGCAGTCCGGCCAACCGGAACGGATCCGTCACCGCATTCACCGCCGTGGAGAGGGTCTGGATCGTGTCGGCGGGCTGCTCGACATGCATGACGCCCTCGCTCAGGATCACCCGCGCACCGAACTCGTCCCGCGCCCAGGCGAGGATCGGGTCCCAGGCCGCCGCCTGCGCCGCCACGAGGCGCTCCGGGTCACCAGCGCGATAGGCCACGAGATCGGTGCCGGCATAGGCGCAGAGATCGGCCGCCACCGCAGCCAAGCGGGGCGTGACGCCGTCGATCGCCGTGTTGGCGAGCCGCGTCAGCGGCATCTGTGCCGGGTCGATCGCAGTGTCCTGGGCCGCCCATTCCGCCGCGACCCGCTCGGCCAGGGCGCGGCTCGGGAGCCGCAGCGGGTTGCGGGCCGGCGTGTTGGCCGGACGTCCGTCCAGGGTCAGCCGGAAGCCCTCGGCCTCCTCGGAGAAGCCGGCCTCCGTGTAGAACCGCCGGGGCAGGGCGGGCTTGGAATGGCCCCGGGCCGCACGGATCGGGTCGGGCCGCGCGCCGTCGCCCGGTTCGCCGAGCCAGTCTGTCGTCTGATCGCTCATGGACGCGAGATAGGCGTTTCCGGCCCGGCGCGCGAGCCTTTCGCCATCAGCCGCCCGTCGCGAGGCCCTCGAGAAGCAGCACCTCCAGCGCAGCGGCCGTCGGGACGACCGTCACGGCCCCGGCCCCGTAGAGCGCGTCCGGCGGATGATACCCCCAGGCGACCCCGATGGCCGTGGCACCGGCCGCCACGCCCATGGCGATGTCGAAGGTCGTGTCGCCCACCATCACGGTCGCCTCCGGCGCGCAACCGGCCTCGCTGATCGCCTGCCGCAGCATGGTCGGGTCCGGCTTGGACGGCGCGTCGTCGGCGCTCTGGGTCGTGGCGAACCACTCCGCCCAGCCGTGATGCGCGATCAGCCGGTCGACGCCGCGCCGCGACTTCCCCGTCGCGAGGCCGATCAGCACGTCCCCACGGTCATGGAGCCGGGTCAGCAGGTCGGCCATCCCGGGGAACAGTGGTTCCTCATGGGCCGGATCGAGCCGCAGGCGGTTGTAGGCCTGCTTGTAGCTCTCCGAGAGTTCCGCAACGGGGCCGTCCTCGCCGACCAGACGCCGGAAGGCCTGCGGCAGTGACAGGCCCACCACGGACAACGCCTCGCGCCGCCCCGGGGCCGGCAGGCCATTCTCCGCGAAGGCCACCTCCTGGGCCGCCACGATCAGGTGCTGGCTGTCGACGAGGGTGCCGTCGACGTCGAAGACGACGAGCCTCATCGCCGACGACGCGCCAAAGGCGGCCCCGACGGCGCGGATGGGCGGATGTCGGACTCGGTCACGGCTTCCGGCCCGGCTGTGCCGGCGCGGCCGCGGCGGGCTGACCGCCGGGAACCCGGGTCCGCTCGTAGCCGAGCCGGCAGCGGATCAGGAAACGCCGGCGCTTGCCGCCGCGCAGGCCGCGCTGGTGCGAGGCGCGATTGCAGGCCGCATAGGAACGCCGGCGGCGCTCCGCGCGGGAACTCGCGGCCGGGCGCTGCGCGGCCTGCGTGGGCGCCGCATTCGCGGCGGGAGCGGCGGGCGGATGCGGCGACGCCGCCTCGGCCGGATGGGCGCCGTTCGCGGTCGGCGCCGCCTTGGCTGCCTCGCCCGGTGCGGCGTGCGCGATCGGCCCGGTGAGGCACAGGGCGGCGAGGCAGGCCAGCATCGCGAGCTTCATATGTCAGGGTCTCGAACCGCCGGAAACTGGCCCCGCAGCGGATCGGCGGGGCGCGGGCAGCATATGAGGCGGCACGGCCGATTGCCAAGGCATGCGCGGCACGGCCCGCCCCGATGACGGTCCACTTTCACCGGGGATACCGCAGCGCACATCTCCCGCGACAATGATTTGGGGATGGAAGGGGGATCCGGCGATGGGGCTCCTGCGGCTGCCCGCTTTGATGCGCGAAACCGACCTCTCACCGGAGACCGAGACCGCCTCACGCGCGGTCCTCTGAGCGGGGATCCCGCCATCCGGCGCGTCGCGTCGCCGCAGTGGCACCTGGGCGATCGTTTGAACCGAACGCAGGCGCCCGTCTTCGTTGCACCCTGCGTGCCGGCACGGCGGCGCAGGCGCGACGGACCGCCGGAGCCATCATCCCTATCCGCCAGCGAAGCTTGCAGGAGCCTCGACCGGACGGGCGATCGTCCCGTCGATGCATCCGGGCCGGGTCGAGGATACCGGCATCGCGACGCGCATTCGGCCGAAGGGCGACGGGCAGGGCGAAGCGGTTCTCCTGCCCGACCCGGGTCGTGGCGGCAGCTCAGGAGGTCCGGCGCGGACTCGACCAGGCGCGGCACCGTCGCGACGGCATCCCGGGCGCGGCCCCGGCGGCGATCGGCGGGTCGCGCCGCAGGGCGGCGGCCGGAAGTCCCGGACGCCCTGACGAACCCGGCCGTGCCCTGGCTGCCCGCTCAGGCTTCCGGGGCCTCGACGATCGGGTCGTAGCGGGTGGCGTCGAAGCCCAGCAGGTTCCAGCTCTGCGCCATGTGGGGCGGTAGCGGCGCGCTCACGTCCACGGGCTTGCCGGTGCGCGGATGCGGGATGACGATCCGGCGGGCGAGCAGGTGCAGGCGGTTCTGGATGCCCCCCGGCAGCTCCCAATTCTCCACGGAGAAGTATTTCGGGTCGCCGACGATCGGGTGGCCGATATGGGCCGCGTGGGCGCGCAGCTGGTGCGTCCGTCCGGTCACCGGCTTGAACGACAGCCAGGACAGCTTCTGGGCCGCCTGATCGACCATCGCGTAGTAGGTCAGCGCGTGGCTCGCCCCCTCGTCGCCGTGCTTGGCGACGCGCATCCGCGCGTCGGCGTCGGTGGGCTCCTCCTTGGCGAGGTAGGTCGAGACACGCCCCTGCCGGACCCGCGGCACGCCCGCGGTCAGCGCCCAGTAGATCTTCCGCGCGGCCCGGGAGCGGAAGCTCTTGGCGAGCGTCGCGGCGGCGAGCCGGGTCTTGGCGACGATCAGGCAGCCGGCCGTATCCTTGTCGAGCCGGTGGACGAGCCGCGGCTTCTGGCCATCCGGGCCGGTGAGGGCGGCGAGCAGGCCGTCCACGTGCCGGACCGTCCCCGAACCACCCTGGACCGCGAGGCCGAAGGGCTTGTTGAGGATCATCATGTCGGCATCCTCGTAGAGGATGAGCGACCGGATGAATTCGGCATCGTCCTGCTCGCGGGCGGCGTTGCGCGGGCGCTCGGAGGGCTGGTCGAGGCGCAGCGGCGGCACGCGCACGCTCATGCCCGGCTCCAGCCGGTCGTTCGGCTTGGCGCGCTTGCCGTCGACGCGCAGTTCGCCCTTGCGGACGATGGTCTGCACGCGGGTGAAGGGCAGGAGCGGGAAACGCGCGGTGAGGAAGCGGTCGATCCGCATGCCGGCCTCGTCCGGCTCGACCATCAGGGTCTGCACCCCGGAGGCGAGCGTCGCGGAGGCGGCCGCGCGCTGCTCGCGGCGGGTCGGACCCGGTGTCGGCGCGGGGGCAGCGGCAGGGGCAGGCGCAGGGGCCTCCGAGCGCTTGGAAACGGGCCGGCTGCCGGGCTTCGCCGCCAGCGGACCGCGCGGCGCGGCGGCGTCGCGCCGCGGCTTCGCGGGCCGGGCCGGGACTGCGGCTGCGGCGCCCTGCGCACCCCAGGGATCGCGCGCACCCGCATCGTCGCCGCGATTGCGGGCCGCGCGCTCTGCAGCGTCGCGGGCGCTGGTGCGCGGGCCCGTGCGGGCACGGCCGTCGGCCTGGAACTTGCCGGGCTTGAACTTGCCCGCATCGAACTTGCCGGCCTGAGGCTTGCGCCCCTTCGGCCCGCCGCTTTTGGGAGGTCGTGTCGTCATGCTTCCGCCGGCACCCGTCTCCGCTTCGGACGGAGCGTCCGGGCGCATGGGCCGCGGCGTCGCGGACGTCCGGACCGATGGGATTGCACGGCTGTAGCATCGCCCGCGCGCAGCGGCAAAGGCGGCAGCGCGATCGCGCCCGTCAGGGCTCCGCGTCCCACGCCGCGCGGAGCCAGGCCTTCAGGCCGGTCGGGAAGAGTTCCGGCCCGCCCGGGACGTCGAGCCCGTCGAGATCGCACCACCGCGCCACGCAGGCGGTGCCGCAATCCTCGTGAAAGACGAAGCGCTCCTGTCCGTCGAACCAGCCGGGCGGCAGGGCGACCGGGAACAGGAACAGCACCTCGTGCCCAACCTGCCCCTCGTGCAGGAAGATGTTCTCCACGACGCGCGGGCCGCCGAGCACCGTGACGGTGACGCCGAGCTCCTCTTCGAACTCCCGGATCAGCGCGTCCTCGGCCCTCTCACCGAATGCGACGCTGCCACCGAGGGGCCGGACACCTGTCAGCCGCCCGTCATCCGCATGGATCTCCGCCACCAGCAGGCTATCGCCGCGCCGGGGGAGCCCCAAGGCCTTCACGCGGATCTCCGCAGGGGGACGCCAGACCGTCATGCCGAACCGGCTAGATCGTTCCCGACGGCGCCGCAACGAACCGGCGGGCCGCCGCGTCGATCCACGACAACTCCCGGACGTGCGGTTGACGCCCGGACGCACGACGGCCAAGCTGTTCCTCGACGGTTCCCCTCGGGGATCAAAAGGGAACGCGATGAGGGGTCCGCCCCGAAGCCGCGGCTGCCCCCGCAACTGTAAGCGGCGAGCCCTTCACCACCACGTCACTGGGTCACCCCGGGAAGACGGTGCGAGGGCGGCGACCCGCGAGCCAGGAGACCTGCCGTCAGCCGTGGTCACACGCGAAACGCGCCGGGCGGGGTGTCCTGGCGGGTGTCGAGGCGCCGTCCATCCCGAGGGGAGGCGGCCGCCGAGGCCTCGTTCGCGGTGACGTGCCACAGCAAGCGCGCCCGCGACGCCGTTCCCATGTCCGTCTCCACCGTTTCGCGACCTGCGATCCCTGTTCCGGGGGGCCTCCGCGCACCCGTTCAGACTCAGGTTTCCAGATGG
>NZ_BACT01000509.1:0-2644 GCF_000333255.1 Methylobacterium sp. B1
GACGAGGCGACCTGCGCCTGCTGCTGGATGATCGCGGATGCGACGCCCAGGACCTGCGCCTTGTCCTTCTCGACCTCGGCCTCGGCCTGCTTGAGCTGGACCCGGTAGGACCGATCGTCGAGGCGGGCGATGACGTCCCCGGCCTTGACCGGCTGGTTGTCGCCGACCCGCACCTCCGCGACGGTGCCGGCGATGCGCGGGGCCACCGTCACCTTGTCGGACTGGAGATAGGCGTCGTCGGTCACCTCGAGGAAGCGGCCGACGGTCCACCAGTGCCAGCCGTAGGTTCCGGCGCCGCCCAGCGCGAGAACTCCGAGGAGGGGCAGCACGATCCGCGCGCGGCGGCGACGCGGCGCCGATGCGGAGGCCGGCGCAGGGACCTGGGCCGGGGTCTGGGCCGGGACCGCGGCGGCGGCGACCGGGGCGGGCGCCGGGGCACCCGCGACCGGGTCGGCACTCTTGAAGCTGTCGCTGCGACGTGCGTCCATCGGGTCTGGCCAGAATCAAAACGGTACGGTATCGTTTTGATAATGCGCGGGACGGCTTCGGGCAAGGAGAATCGGGTGACGGTCACGGAGATCGCGGGAGCGGAGGCGGGACAGCGGCGGGGCGGCCGGCCGACGCGCGCGGAGGCGGTCCGGCGCGAGGCGCACCTGATCGCCGTGGCGACCACCCTGTTCCTGGAGCGCGGCTTCGACGCCACCTCCATCGACGCGGTGGCCGAGGCCGCCGGGATGAGCAAGCCGACGGTCTATGCCCGCTACCGCGACAAGCGGGCCCTGTTCGAGGCGGTCCTGCGCGAGCGGATCGCCGCGTGGCTGGCGCCGCTCTCCGCTGCCGCCGAGGCCCAGGCCGCGCAGGGCGGGAGCGACGACGTCGAGACCGCCCTGCAGGATCTCAGCCGCACCCTGCTGGCCCACGGGCAGTCGCCGGGGGCGGCCATGCTCAAGCGCAACCTCGTGGCCCAGGCCCTGCAGTTTCCCGAACTGGCGCGGCTGGCCCACGAGGAGGGCTGGCTGCGGGGCGTGCGCGCCGTGGCGCAGCTGCTCGACGCCTTCGCCCGGCGCGGCCGGATCGCCGTGGCGGATCCCGAGATCGCGGCCGACCTGTTCCTCAGCCTCGTCCTGGGCCGGTCGTCCCAGGCGGCCCTCTACGGCATCGCCACCGATCCGGAGACGCAGGAGCGGCGGCGGCAGGCGGCGGTGCGGCTGTTCCTCGACGGGGTGCGGCCGCGCTGAGGGGCGGCCGGTCGTCCCGGCCCCCGGTGAATCCGCAGGCGGGCTCTCCGAACCGCCGAACCCGTGATTGCGCCCCTCCCCGCCCGGGCCTATAGTGCCTCATCCCCATTCGACAGCGTGAGACGGGACATCCGGATCGGTCATCCGGAGCCCGCGGCCCGATGCCCGGCCCCCGTCCCGCCAGGCCGGAGCACGAGAGACATGTCCCAGGGTCCGCTGATGCCCAAGGCGACCGCCGTCTGGCTGGTCGAGAACACCTCGCTGGCCTTCGAGCAGATCGCCGATTTCTGCAAGCTGCACCCGCTGGAGGTGAAGGGCATCGCCGACGGCGAGGTCGCGGCCGGCATCAAGGGGCTCGACCCGGTCTCCACCGGCCAGCTCACCCGCGACGAGATCGAGAAGGCCCAGAAGGCGCCGCACTACAAGCTGAAGCCGGCCGTCTCGAAGGTGAAGCTGCCGGAGGTGAAGCGCACCACCAAGGGCCCGCGCTACACCCCCCTCTCCCGCCGCCAGGACCGGCCGAACGCCATCCTGTGGCTGCTGCGCAACCACCCGGAGCTGAAGGATTCGCAGATCATCCGGCTGGTGGGCACCACCAAGTCGACGATTCAGCAGATCCGCGAGCGCACCCACTGGAACTCAGGCTCGCTCCAGCCGATGGACCCGGTGACCCTCGGGCTCACCACCCAGATCAACCTCGATTTCGAGGTCCAGCGCGCGGCGGCCGACCGCCCGGCCGCGGTGGCGGCCGAATCCGGCGCCTCGCTGCTGCCGACCGAGGTCTCCACGGCCCGCGAGGCGGACGAGCGGGAGCACGCGGACGATCACGGCGGCCGCGAGGAGCGGCTCGATGCCGATTCGGTCTTCGCCAAGCTCAAGGGGCGGCACCACGACGAGGACGACGAGGACTAGGACCGGCCTCCGCCCTGCCCCCTGGGCCGGGCGGGCCCATGGCGGCCTGTGCAGGATCCGGCCCCCGCTCCACCGGAGTCGGGGGCCGCTTTGCGTCTGGCCGGGCCCGGGACCGCCGGCCGCCGGCGGGGCGGGACCCGGGATCGATCTATTCCGGCAGCGGCCGGCCCCGCGTCTCCGGCATGAACCACGGCACCACGAGGCCGATCACGTAGACGCTCGACAGGGTCAGAGCCGCCGCGGCGACGCCCCCGAAGGCGGTCACGATCTGCCCGGCGAGGATCGGGAAGATCCAGGCGATCAGCCGCGCGCCGTTGAAGACCACGCTCGCCGCCGTCGCCCGCACCGCCGGGGTGAACAGCTCCGCGAGGTAGATCGCCATCCACGAGAAGGCGAAGCCCAGGGTGAAGAACCCGTTCAGGAAGGCGAGCCCCATGAACGGCACCAGCCCCGCGGTCCAGAGGTAGCAGGCGAGCGACGTGACGATGCAGCCG
>NZ_BACT01000508.1:0-1631 GCF_000333255.1 Methylobacterium sp. B1
GGAGGCCCAGAGCAGGCGCTGCGCCTTGGCGCCCTTCTCGGCCAGGGCCGTCCACTTGGACTCCGCGAAGATCCGCTTGTAGCGCTGGTAGGCGAGCTTGGCGTTGGCGATCGCCACCTTCCCCTTCAGCTGCTCCAGGGCGAATTTCTCGTCGGGATCGTTGGCCTCGGCGATCTTCTCGTCGAGGCGCTTGTCGACCAGGACGTCGATGCGGCTGATGAAGAAGCTCGCCACGCTGGCGACCTTCGAGACATCGTGGCCGGCCTTCGCGCGCGCGTCCAGCCCGTCGATGAAGGCGCGGGCCACGGCCTCGTAGGCCTCCTGCGAGAACAGGAGGGTGACGTTGATCGAGATGCCCTCGCTGGTGAGCTGCCGGATCGCCGGGATACCCTCCGGTGTGGCCGGCACCTTCACCATCAGGTTGTCGCGGGCGACCGCCTTGTGCAGGCGCCGGGCTTCGGCCAGCGTCTCCTCGGTGTCGAGGGCGAGGTAGGGCGAGACCTCCAGGCTGACATAGCCGTCGGCCCCGTCGCTCGCCTCGTAGACCGGGCGGAGCACGTCGGCGGCCGCCTGGATGTCGGCGATGGCGAGACCCTCGTAGAGGTCGATGACGCGGCTGTCCCCGGTCACCTGAACGGCCTTCAGGCTGTCGTCGTACTCGTCCGAGTGCCCGATCGCCTTCTCGAAGATCGACGGGTTGGAGGTGACGCCGCGCAGGCCGTCGCGCTCGACGAGCTGCTTCAGTTCGCCTTTCTGGATGAAGCCGCGGGCCACGAAGTCGAGCCAGACCGCCTGATCCTGTTCGTCGTGCAGGGCCTTGAGCGCGTTCATGTCGGTTCCTCGTCTCGCGTGCCGCTACTTGCCGGGCGCTCTCCCTCCCCCCTCTGCGAGGGAGGGTGGCCCTCGCGTCAGCGAGGGTCGGGAGAGGGGGACCCGGGTTCAGGGAAGGTCGCGGCCTTCATATAAGGACGGCACCGTCCTGTGCACCGTCGCTCCCCTCTCCCGACCCCCTTCGGGGCCTCCCTCCCCCGCAGAGGGGCGAGGGAGGCGTCGCGCATCAGCTGTTACCGCTTATGCTTGGCCATCTGCGCCTTCGCGGCCTCCAGGACCTTGTCGGGGGTGAAGCCGAATTTGGTCTGGAGATCCTTGATCGGCGCCGAGGCGCCGAAGGTGTGCATGCCGATGATCGCGCCCTCGGAGCCGGCGTAGCGGTCCCAGCCGATGACACTGCCCTGCTCGACGGCCACCCGTGCCTTGACGGCGGGCGGCAGCACCGAGTCGCGGTAGGCCTGATCCTGCCGCTCGAACAGGTCCCAGGACGGCATCGACACCACCCGGGCCTTCACGCCCTCGGCCTTCAGCGCCTCGTAGGCGCCGACGCAGAGCTGCACCTCGGAACCCGAGCCCAGCAGGATGACGTCGGGCGTGCCGTCGCAATCGGCGAGCACGTAGCCGCCCTTGGCGGTGCCGGAGGCCGCGCCGTACCGGGTCCGGTCGAGGGTCGGCAGCGGCTGGCGGGAGAGCGCGAGCACGGCCGGCTGGTTCCTCAGCGAGAAGATCACCCGGTAGGCCTCGGCCACTTCGTTGGCATCGGCCGGGCGCAGGGTCAAGAGGCCCGGGATGCAGCGCAG
>NZ_BACT01000507.1:0-7276 GCF_000333255.1 Methylobacterium sp. B1
ACGGGCGCAGGCCCTTCACGATCTCGATCGTGTCGGGGATCGACGGCTCGTTGACGTCGATCTTCTGGAACCGGCGCACCAGGGCGCGGTCCTTCTCGAAGTACTGGCGGTACTCCTTGTAGGTGGTCGAGCCGATGCAGCGCAGCGTGCCCGAGGCCAGCGCCGGCTTGAGCAGGTTCGACGCGTCCATGGCCCCGCCCGAGGTCGCACCGGCACCGATCACCGTGTGGATCTCGTCGATGAACATGATGGCGTTCGGGTGCGCCTCGATCTCCTTCATCACCTGCTTGAGGCGCTCCTCGAAGTCGCCCCGGTAGCGGGTGCCGGCGAGCAGCGTGCCCATGTCGAGGGAGAAGACGGTCGCGTCGGCCAGGACCTCCGGCACCTCGTGCTGGATGATCTTGCGGGCCAGCCCCTCGGCGATGGCGGTCTTGCCGACGCCCGGGTCACCCACGAGCAGCGGGTTGTTCTTCTGCCGGCGGCACAGGACCTGGATGGTCCGCTGGACCTCGGTCTCGCGGCCGATCAGCGGGTCGATCTTGCCGTCGCGGGCCTTCTTGTTGAGGTTGACGCAGTAGGCGTCGAGCGCGTCGCCCTTCTTCTTCGCGCCGCCGCGGGGATCCCCCTCGTCGCTCGGGCGCTCGGCGGCACCCTCGTCCTCGGCACCGCGCACGGGCTTCGCCTCGGAGGCGCCCGGGCGCTTGGCGATGCCGTGGCTGATGTAGTTGACCGCGTCGTAGCGGGTCATGTCCTGCTCCTGCAGGAAGTAGGCGGCGTGGCTCTCGCGCTCGGCGAAGATCGCCACGAGCACGTTGGCGCCGGTCACCTCCTCGCGACCGGAGGACTGGACGTGGATCACCGCCCGCTGGATCACGCGCTGGAAGCCCGCCGTGGGCTTGGCGTCCTGCCGTCCGTCCCCGGTGAGGTTGGAGAGTTCCGTGTCGACGTAGTCGACCAGGCTGCGCTTGAGCGTGTCGATCTCGACGTTGCAGGCACGCATGACCGCGGCCGCATCCTGATCGTCCACGAGGGCGAGCAGGAGATGCTCCAGCGTCGCGTATTCGTGCCGGCGTTCTCCGGCCAGCGCCAGGGCGCGGTGGAGAGCTTGTTCTAGGCTGCGTGAGAAGCTTGGCAAAGCTGGCCTCTGTGTGGGTGCCTACCGCGAGCGGCGCCTATTTCTTTTCCATAACGCACTGGAGAGGATGTTGGTGTTTGCGCGCGAAGTCCATGACCTGCGTCACCTTGGTCTCCGCCACCTCGTAGGTGAAGACGCCGCACTCGCCGACCCCGTTCTGATGCACGTGCATCATGATGTGGTAGGCGTCCTCGTGGCTCTTGTTGAAGAACCGCTCGACCACCAGGACCACGAACTCCATCGGCGTATAGTCGTCGTTCAGAAGGAGTACCCGGTACAGGCTCGGCCGCTTGGTCCGCGGCTTGGTGCGGGTGATGATCGCCGTGTTGGACCGGTCGTCGCCGCCAGGGGCGCGCGAACCGGACGCCGTGACCGCTTTGCGCGCCGGCCAGTGAACCTTCGTCGAACTCGCGGTGCCCTGCATGGGGACCTGTGTCATGTGCGTCGAACCGATCCCTCGTTTGGAGCGGGCGCCGCCGGCCCTGACGGCCGATCCAGTCCTGGCCTGCCGGGAGCAGCGCTCGGCTCCACGGCCGTTAATCTACAGACGGTGAGCCGACTTCGCCAGACGCCTGTGCGCACTTGTCCGCCTCGCTGATCATGCGCCAGCGGCTCACGTCTGCGCCGATCCGGGACGGGGCGCGCCGTCGAGCGCTGCCTTCGGCCGCAGAAATGCGCCGGTGAGGCCGAGGATCATGTCGCCGGCCGCGGCAGAGCGGGCCGTGGCGCGCGCCCCGGCCCGGTTCAGATATGCGGCCTGAACCGCCACGAGTTCGGCCGGGCCGCGGGCCGCCGCCAGCGCCCGCGAGGTAGCCCCGAGATCGTCGAACGCCGTCTTGAACGAGTCGGCATACGTGATCCCGAGGGTCTGGGCCGCCCGACTCACGATCCCGAACCGATGAAGGGGCGTTCTGAACCCGGAGACGACCGGGCTCAACGGAAGGGCAGGGGGCCTCTGCATCGCCGATCTCCAGACCGCCGCCGAACCTGCCGGCCACCCGTGACCGACCTCTTNCGGATCGCGCGAGAGTGTGCGGCGCGACAGCCAGCGTCAAGCTCGGGCGGGTAAGACCGTCGGCCGCAACCGGCATGGGTTGGCAGGCCGGTGACGNTCCGCGAGCGATCGACCGTAAACGATGGCCGGAACGACACGATCCGGCATTCGCCGCGATCGCATTAACGGGCCTGTAACTGCACCTGCCTAACTCTCCACTGATGCAGCGGGGCCACGCGATCGGCGGGAGGCTCTGCAGGGGATACGACCGGCCAGATCCGGTCTCGCGAGGCAATCAGGCGTGATGCGTAGCGTAGTAGGCCGCTCCCGGACGATTCCAGCGCTCCCGGCCGCGATCCTGGCCGCCGCGGTCCTGACGGCCCTGGCCTCGCCGGCCGAGGCCCGGCGCGGCCGGCACCAACACCATGCCCGGGCCACCGGCGGCTACAACCCGCCCTACGCCGCGATGGTCGTGGACGTGAAAAGCGGCAAGACCCTGCACGCGGTCAACGAGGACGCCCTGCGGCACCCGGCCTCGATCACCAAGGTGATGACGCTCTACATGCTGTTCGAGCAGATGGAGCGCGGCAAGTTCGCCCTCGATTCCGAACTGACCATCTCGGCCCACGCCGCCGCCCAGGCGCCGTCGAAGCTCGGCCTGCGGCCGGGCCAGACCATCACGGTCGAGGATGCCATCAAGGCGATCGTGACGAAGTCGGCGAACGACGTGGCCTGCGCCATCGGCGAGAACATCGCCGGCTCCGAGGAGCGCTTCGCCCAGATGATGACCGCCAAGGCCCATGCCCTGGGCATGAGCCGGACGCGCTATGCCAACGCCTCGGGCCTGCCCGACCCGGACCAGCTCACCACCGCCCGCGACCTGACCGTCCTCGCCCAGGCGATCCAGGACCGGTTTCCGCGCTATTACCGTTACTTCCAGACCCGGTCCTTCGCGTTCCGCGGCCGGGTGATCGGCAACCACAACCACCTGCTGGGCAACGTCCAGGGCGTCGACGGGATCAAGACCGGCTACACCCGGGATTCCGGCTTCAACCTGATGACCGCCGCGAAGTCCGACGGCCGCCAGATCGTGGCGATCGTGCTCGGCGGCAAGTCCGGCGCGAGCCGCGACCGGATCATGGCCGATCTCGTCCGGTCCAGCCTGCCGCGGGCCTATGCCGGCGCCCGGGTCGCGCCCGCCGTCACCGAAGTGGCCGAGCGCGCCCGCCCGGCAGTCGTCGCCGACGCGGTCTCGCGGACCCGCACGCAGGTCGCCTCCGCCGACGACGAGGATGTCGAGACCACCGGCACCACCGGCGAGCCCCTCGACCTGTCGCCCTCGAAGACGACCACGCCGGGCGGCACCTGGAAGCCCGGGCCGCAGGGAATCCCGAAGGCGGCCCAGGCCTATGCCGGCGGCGGCAATGCCCAGCCGCCCTTCCCGGGGGCGTCCAAATCCACGGCCCGGGTGGCCTCCCTCGAGCGCGACGAGCCGCCGAAGGCGGTCTCCGGCGCCCGCGTCGTCCCCACCGCCTGGGTGATCCAGCTCGGGGCCATGGACGACGAGGGCAAGGCCCGGTCGATGCTCTCTGAGGCGCGTGCCAAGGTGGGGGGCAGCCTCTCCAAGGCCGCACCCTACACCGTCAAGGTCGAGCACGGCGGCACCACGCTGTTCCGGGCCCGCTTCTCGGGCTTCGCCGAGCAGGATTCCGCCCAGGAGGCCTGCTCGGCCCTGAAGCGCAGCGGCTTCAGCTGCTTCGCCACCCGGAGCTGAGGCTCCGGAGACCGGCCGGCGCGCCCGCGCGCCGACACGGAACGGCCGCGACCGAGTTCGTCCGCGGCCGACGATCGGTATCTCTCTGACAACGCGCGTGGAGTTCAGCGATGTCGGTTCAGAAGCCTGTCCCGGGCCGCGTTGACGCGCGCCGCCCGCTCGGCGCTGCCTCCCTGGTCGGGGTGAGCCCGCTTCATGAGAGACCGGTGGGCCGACCGGATCTCCTCAGCGGTCGCCCCGCGCTGAAGCCCCAGGACCTGGTACGCCTCCTCCTGCGTCATCGTCCCTGGGTTCGCCGGACGGCGCGGCCGCGGGTCGCGATCGCGCTCAGCGTCTACACGCCATCCGGGCGCCCGGCGGTCGAGATACGGCTCTAACAGGGCGGCGCCCGCGGCGTCGCGAAGGCGGCAGAGCCGGAGCAGCTCGACCACGGCACCGGTCGGCATGGCGTCGAGCGACGTGCCGGCGCTTGGCCCGGCGATGACCCGGCCGGTGCGCAGGCTGCCGTCCGGGCGCAGGAGCGCGTCGATCAGGGTCGTGCGGAAGCGGCGATCCGCAGGATCGCGGGGCCCCTGACCGGGGTCCGGCCGGATCAGGCGACGGAGCCGCGCGGTCATCGCGGCCTGCCCCTCGATCAACCAGACGCCGCTGAGCCCGAGCAGCGCCGCCAGGACGAAATTCCCGCGCAGGAGCAGGAACCCGGCGGCGAGCAGCGCGAAGGCGCCGAAGGTCGGCAGCCGCACACGTCCGAGGGCTGAGCCGAAGGCTGAGCCGAGGCCTGCCCCGAGGCCGCGCCTGATCCGTCGGCCGAGACCGCCGTTCTTGGACAGCCACCACAGGGTCAGGCAGGCGAGCAGGCCGGCAAACAACACCATCGCTCAGCGCCGCACGCCATAGGTGGCGGAGGCGCTCCCGCCGATCTGGATGCTGGTCCCGTCGCCCAGGTCGAAGAAGCCGGGACGGCGCGGCTTCGGCGGGCGGACGTCGGCGTCGCAGCCGGGCTGCGGCGGGAGACGCACGCCCTCGGGCAGATTCTCCGGGCAGAGGCGCGCGCGCGCCGGCGGCTCGCCGGCCTGCGCCGCACCGGCGAGGAGGATGACGGGGAGGGCCAGGCGCAGGCGCGTCATTGCCGGTTCTCCGCAACGTCAGCCGTGGTGACGCGGACCTGCCGGATCCGGCTGTCGCGCACCACCTTCAGGGTCACGCCGGCGCCGAGGCCGGCTTCCTCGATGGCCGCCGTCAGGTCCGCGAGCCGATGGACCGGGCGGCCGTTGGCCTCGACGATCACGTCGCCGATATCCCCGGTCTGCGGGTCGACGCCGCGCAGCCCGGCCTGCGCGGCGGGGGAGCCGGGCAGCACCCGCACGATCACAACGCCGTCGATGCCGAGCCGCGCGGTGGCCGCCTCCTGGGCGGCGATGATGCCGATGCCGGGATTGCGCACCCGGCCGGCCTTGATCAGCTCCGGCACGATGCGGTTGACGACATCGACGGGGATCGCGAAGCCGATCCCGGCGCTGGCGCCGGATGGCGAGACGATGGCGGTGTTGACGCCGATCAACCGGCCCGCGGAATCGAGGAGGGGCCCGCCGGAATTGCCTGGATTGATCGCCGCATCCGTCTGGATCACGCCGGACAATTCGCGCCCCTCGCTGGTCGGCATGCGCCGCCGCACGGCGCTGATCACGCCGGTGGTCAGGGTGTGGTCGAGGCCGAACGGGTTGCCGATGGCGAAGGCCGATTGCCCGACCTTCAGATCCGCCGAGGTGCCGATCGCCAGCGGCGGCGGCATGTGCCGCACCCGCCCGAGTTGCAGGACGGCGAGGTCGTAGGACGGCGCCAGGCCGACGAGGGTCGCGGGGACCACCTCGCCGTCGCCGAGCCGGACGGAGACCGATCCGCCGCTCTGCGCGGCGTTCTGCACGACATGGGTGTTGGTGACGATGTGGCCGGCGCCGTCCCAGACGAAGCCGGTGCCGGTCTGCGTCCCGCCCTGGTCGCCACCCTGGTCGTCGAGGTCGAGCAGGTCTCGGTTCTGCGCCGCCCCCTGCGCGAAAACGTGAACGACGGACGGGCTCGCGCGCTCGAACAGCGCGACGGTCGAGGTCTCGGCCGGCGCCAGATCGCCGCGGGCCATCACCGCCCGCGGCGTGTCGGCGGAGTAGAGCAGCGGTTGCAGGTAGGGTTGGGCGACGTAGAGCGCCAGCAGGACCAGGACCGCGGCGAGGACGATGCGCACGGTACGATCCGGCACGGGTGTCTCCGAAAGAAGCGCGAAGGCAGGCCCTCGACGGGCGGAGCCTTAAGTGCGCGTTCAGGATCGGGGCGTCAACACAGAGAGGCGCCGCCGCCGACAGGCTCCTGACGTGTTCTGGCGCACGTCGGCGACCGGTGCAGACTGGCTAACGGAATGGTCACCATTCAGGAGCCACAATTCTCGCAAGTCCAGGGCAGCTCAGCTGTGCTCAATACGGACATGGAACACCGAACCCCGCCCACGCTCGTGCCTCGGCACCGGGTGCTGGCTTCGAAAACCGCCCGAATTGATCGCAAAGCTGCCGCAGAGATGCTTGCATTGACGCTCAGACCCTCGATCGCCACCGCTCCTCGGCCCAGTCCGGCGGCGGCGATCTGAACGGTCCAAAACGGTTCGGAAGGACGAGTACCCATGGAAACCGAAGCTCTGGAACGGCCCGCGGATCTGACGATCTGGCGCACGGCCCCGGCGAGCGCCCCGCTTGCGCAGCCCGAGCGCTACGACACCCTGCGCGAGGCGATCGCGGCCGCGGCCGGTGCCCTGGCCGACCCGGCCAAGCAGCCCTGGATCATCACCGAAGAGGGCGAGATCCTCTCGCCGAACTGGATCCGCACCTACCTGAACTGACGCCCGGCGCGACGAAGAACGGGGATACCGGGGATGGCGGCGCGAGCCCCGCCCCGGCCCTGCGCGGGCTCGGTGAGCCCTCCCGGTGATGGCGTCGGCGCCGCTGTCCTGGCACGCGGCGCGCAGCAACCGCGAGCACCACGTTTCCGAACGTCCCGAAGGCAAGGGTCGCGACGCGCGTCACGACCGTGAGGGCTCTGATCGCCCGAAGGCGCCGACCCCGGCGCCGATCACTCCGCCGCGTCCGGCTGGCGAAACCCCTCGATCCCGATCTGGTCGGGGTTGATCGCGTGCAGCGCCCGCCGGGCCGCCTCGAGGGGATGTTCGGCCTCGATCCGCACCGAGGTGAGATCCGGGCTCTTATAGACCGTCACGATCGTATCCATCACCTCGGTCAGCGTGGTGCGCTTGTCCTCGGGGGCGGCGATCAGGAGCTGCAGCCCCCAGGCCCGGTACAGATCGACCAGCGCCTGGCTGTTGCGCACGTCG
>NZ_BACT01000506.1:0-9052 GCF_000333255.1 Methylobacterium sp. B1
GGTCGCCGCGCTCGACCTTGAGGGCGAGCAGACCGTCGCAGACTTCCGCAAAGCCCGCATAGGACTTCGACGCCTCGCCCGGTGCCACCGTCACCACGCCCGCCTGAAGGCCGGCGCGCTCCAGGCTGGTGCGAAGCCGCGCGGCATAGAGGGCGCCGACGGTGGCGTCCGTCACGATGGCGGCGCGGCGTCCCCCGAGCGCGGCCACGGCGGCGCCGGCCGTGTCGATCAGCCCGCGGCCGATCAGGATGTCGTAGGCGCGGCCGGCGTCGAGGGGCACGTGGACGGTCAGGAGGTCCTGACGGGGCGTCGGCTCGGTCATGGGGCGGTTCGCTCGGGTCTCACTGGGCGGCAACGGGGACGGAGCCTTCGCCGCTGAGATGGGCGTCCAGCGCTTCCAGCACGTCCTGGACGACCCGGTCGTGCGACACCTCCCGGGAGATGACCATCACGTCGGCGGCGGCGTAGACCGGGTGGCGCACGGCCATCAGGTCCCGCATCGTCGCCTCCGGGTCCTCGGTCTGCAGCAGCGGACGGTTGCCGCGCTTGCGCACGCGCCGCATCAGCACGTCCAGATCGGCCTTCAGCCACACCGAGACCGCGGATTCGGCGATGCGGGCGCGCGTCGCCTCGCGAAGGTAGGCGCCGCCGCCGGTCGCCAGGACCAGCGGGCCGGCCCGGAGAAGCCGCGAGATCACCCGCTCCTCGCCGTCGCGGAAGCTCGGCTCGCCATAGATGGCGAAGATGTCGGGGATCGTCAGGCCGGCCGCCGCTTCGATCTCGATGTCGGCATCCTTGAAGATCAGCCCGAGGCGACTCGCCAGGCGCCGGCCGACGGTGCTCTTGCCCGCCCCCATGAGGCCGACGAGCACGATCGAGCGCAGGCCGAGCGCGCGGCGCAGACGCGCCTCGATCGGTTCACCCGCCGCCTCCTCGCTTATGGCCTCCTGCATCGACTCCTGCATCGCATCCGTGTGGCGTCCCCGCCTCCTCACCGGCCCCCGAGCGCCTGTCGCCGGGCTGCCTCCATCCTGCGGCAGGCTCTTAGCGCGATTCAAGCGGGCTGCGAAACGCATCGCTGTGTCGTTGTGGGCCTTGTCAGCGCCGCGTTCGCGTGGTCGAACCCGAGCACCCGCGGCGGCTCGGAGACAGCCCTCGCCCGTCCCCCTTCCCGCCGCCAGCGCCCGTCTGCCCGAGGTTCGACCGACGTGCCGACCCTATTCCGTTTCTTCGCCACCCTCGCGATCCTGGCGGGTCTGGTTTTCGCTGCGATGTTCGCCTTGGCGAATTTCGTCCAGCCGACGCCGCGGGAGATGACTGTTTCCATCCCCGCCTCGAAGCTCCAGCCCGGCAACCGTTGAGCGGGTCGGACGTCTCCGGCGATGCCGGCCGGGCGCTCTGCCCCGAGGCCGCCGACTATCTCGACATGCTGGCCGCCGAGCGCGGTGCCGGCCTCAACACCCTGACCGCCTACCGGCGCGATCTGGAGGATTATCTCGGTTACCTCGCCCGGTCGGGGACCGCGCTCGACGCCGTGGATTCCGGCACGCTCCGAGCCTTCCTGATCGATCTCGAGACCCGCGGCCTCAAGGCTTCCTCGGCAGCGCGGCGCCTGTCCTGCGTGCGCGGTTTCCACAAGTTCCTGTACGCCGAGGGGGGCGCCGAGAGCGATCCCAGCGTCGCGGTCTCCGGACCGCGCCGGGGACGGTCGCTGCCCAAGGTGCTCTCCATCGCGGAGGTCGACCGGTTGCTCGCCACCGCGCAGGCGGCCGCCGCCGCCGAGCAGCCGCCGGGGCCGGCCCGCCGGGCACGCCGGATGGTGTGCCTGCTCGAGTTGCTCTACGCCACGGGCCTGCGCGTCTCGGAGCTGGTCGCGCTGCCGCGCGCGGCGGGCGTGAGCCGCGAGCGCTACCTCTTCATCAAGGGCAAGGGCGGCCGCGAGCGCTTGGTCCCCCTGACCGAGGCGGCCTGCGCCGCCATGTCGGCCCATCTTCCGGCGGTGCCGGAGGACTCCGCGTGGCTGTTCCCCGCCGACAGCGACAGCGGCTATCTCACCCGGCAGGCCTTCGCCCGCGACCTGAAGACGCTCGCTGCGGCGGCCGGCCTGCATCCGGACCGCGTCAGCCCCCACGTGCTCCGTCACGCCTTCGCCAGCCATCTCCTGCAGAACGGGGCCGACCTGCGCATCGTCCAAGAGCTGCTCGGTCATGCCGACATTTCGACAACGCAGATCTACACGCACGTGCTCGATGAACGCCTGAAGGCGATGGTCCGCGATCTGCATCCGTTGATGGATGGCTGAGGATCACCGCACAGAACGCGTGGCAATCCTGGTCGATCGCCCCAATTGTATAGGTTATGCGAAATGCCTAAGAGGGGCCTTTCGCCATACCGGTACGCGAGCCAGCCTTTACCAGAGAGAGTTTTCCTATGTCAGGCCCTTCGGCCTCGCAGATCGGCGCTGAGCTGGATCAGGCGGGGCACACGCGTGCCGATCAGCCTTCGCAGCAGGAGCGGCAGCGCCTCGACAATCAGCTGTGCTTCGCGGTCTACGCCGCCGCGCACGCCTTCGGTCGCGCCTACAGAAACCTTCTCGGGCGCTACGAGCTGACCTATCCGCAATACATCGTCCTGCTGGTGCTCTGGGAGCAGGACGGCCTTTCGGTGAAGGAGATCGGAAATCGTCTGTTCCTGGATTCAGGTACGCTGACGCCGCTTCTGAAGCGCCTCGAGGCCTCGGGCCGGGTTCGCCGTGCCCGCGACCGGGTCGACGAGCGTCAGGTCAGCATCTTCCTCACCCCGGCCGGCCTAGCCCTGCGCGACGAACTGGCCTGCATCCCCAACGAGGCGGGCGGCCTGACCGGCTTCGACATCCAGGGTCGCAAGGATCTCCTTCACGATCTCGTTACCCTCAGGTTGAGCCTTCAGGCAGGTCTCGCGTCCGACTAGGGACCGCACCCGGCCCGGGAGCGACCGCGCGGTCGCTCCCGGTTCTGGCTTGCGCGGATTCGCGTCTCAGGACTGCGTCTTGAGGTAGGCGATGACGTCGTTGATCTTCTTGTCGTCGGGATAGCCCTGGAAGATCATCTTGGTGCCCGGGACCTTCGCCTTCGGGTTCTTCAGCCACTCGTGCAGGTTGGCCTCGTCCCAGGTGATGCCCGAGTTCTTCAGGGCGGCGGAGTAGTTGTAACCCTCGTAGGTGCCCGCCTTGCGGCCGACGACACCCTTCAGATCAGGGCCCACGCCGTTCTTCTGGAAATTGTGGCACGCCTTGCAGGGAGCGAACGCCTTCTCGCCGGCGGCCGCATCCCCGGCCTCCTGGGCCTGTGCCGCGAGCGGCATGACAACGGCAAGGACGGCGCCGAAAACGAGTGAACGCATGGATTTCCTCCTGTTGGCCACCGTTGCGGCAGCGATGCGGGCAGAGCTTGCCTGCCTGGAATAGCTCTAAATGAATCTGCCCGGCGGGCGCAACGGCCTAGTCTGGCAAAGCCGTCGCCCGTGTTCAGATCGGCGGCCGACCCGGCGCGCCGCCTGCCTCAACACGGTGCGGCCGGTTTGGCTCCCCGGATGGCCGGAAGCCCCGTCCGGCCGCCGGCGGCCGGTCGCGCGCTCACCGCGCCTGTCTCAGACGCCGTGGTAGGTCCGATACCAATCGACGAAGTGCCCGATGCCCGTCTTCAACGGCGTGGCGGGGCGGAATCCGGTCTCGTGCACGAGATCGTCGATGTCGGCGTAGGTCGCCGGAACATCGCCCGGCTGCATAGGCAGCAGGATCTTCTCCGCCTTGCGGCCCAGGGCCGCCTCAAGGAGTGCAATCATCTCCAGAAGCGCCACCGGCTCGTTGTTGCCGATGTTGTAGATCCGGTAGGGGGCGGCGCTGGTCCCCGGATCCGGCTCGGCAGCGCTCCAGGCGGGGTTTGGCGTGGCCGGCCGTTCCGTCAGAGCCTGAATCCCCGCGACGATGTCGTCGATGTAGGTGAAGTCACGGAGCATTTGCCCTTCGTTGAAGACCCGGATCGGCTCGCCCGCCAGGATGGCGCGGGTGAACAGATACAGGGCCATGTCCGGCCGCCCCCAGGGACCGTAGACGGTGAAGAACCGCAGGCCGGTGGTCGGCAGCCCGTAGAGATGGCTGTAGCTGTGCGCCATCAGCTCGTTCGCCTTCTTGGTCGCGGCGTAGAGGCTGAGCGGATGGTCGACGTTCTGATGCACCGAGAACGGCATGGTCGTGCCGCCGCCGTAGACGGAACTCGATGAGGCGTAGAGCAGATGCTCCACACCCCCGTGGCGGCAGGCCTCCAGAATGTTCAGGAAGCCGACGAGGTTGCTCGCCGCATAGGCATGGGGATCGGTGAGCGAGTGACGCACGCCCGCCTGGGCTGCGAGGTGGATCACCGTCCGGAAGTCGTGCCGGCGGAACAGCGCGTCGAGGCCGTCCCGGTCCGCGAGGTCGAGCCGCGTGAAGCTGTGGCCCTCGAAGCCCGCGAGACGGGAAAGCCGGGCCTCCTTGAGCCGCACGTCGTAATAGGCGTTGACGCTGTCGAGTCCGACGACCTGGCGGCCGGACTCGAGGAGACGCAAAGCGAGCTGGTTCCCGATGAAGCCGGCGACGCCGGTGATCAAGACAGGGGGCTGTGACATCCGCGGACCGACGGGCGGACAAGCCCGCCGAGCGCGCGCTGTAGCATGGGGCCGGAAGCCGACAAATCGGATCGCAGGGGGCGCCGGGATACCCCTGCACGGCTTGTCGCCCCGGCTCTGAGCCCTGTAGGTTCGCGGGTGCCGTGCAGACAAACCCGCGACCGCTCCCGGACAGCCTGACGCGCCTGCTCGCCGTGCCGGAGCAGCGGCCGGTCGGAGCGCGTCCCGAGCCTTCGCGCAGGGGCGGCGTGTCACGAACACCGGATCGGCGTTCGGCGCACGCGGCGCTGGAGACAGCGATCCTCCGCGGGTTCGTGTTCGCCGTTTCGGGGGGCGTCTGGCTCGTCGTCCTGGCACTCTCCCTCCGGCACTTCGCACGGTAGGCGCTCCCCGCCGTGCCGCTGCGCCGGCTGCTGTGGATAGCGGGATTTCGTCGGGCCTTCTGCTTCTTCTAACCGTACGCGAACCGCCGAGTTCGCTATTGAGGCACCAAGACGGGGGCGGCTCTGCTGCAAGGATTGAGCGATGTCTCTGACGGGGCGTTTCTGGTTCCGAAAGACCTGGACGGGGCGACTGGTGTTGCTGGTCGAGGAAGAGCGTCCCCGCTGGTTCGGCCGCGGCTCCGGTAAGCCGCGCTGGCGCAACGCCAAGCTCCTCGACTTCGCCGAGCCGGAACTGCGTCCGCTCATGGCCATGGAGAAGCAGCACCGCGCGGCCGGCGTCACCGGCCAAGTGCGGGCCCTCCGCCCGGTCCCGTCCGCACCGGACAGACGCGCCGCGAACGGCTGAGGACGGGCGCGGCTGGGCGGCCTGCGCTGCGGTTTGGTCCAAGGACCGGCGATCCCCACCTATCGCGGATCGCTCCGCCCTGGCGGACGCCTCCGAGCCGGTAAAAGCCATGCCGCGGTACTTCTTCCATACGCATATCGGCGCGGATGTCGTCTCCGACCCGACCGGGACCGAGCTGCGCGATCCGGACGCGGCGTGGGAGATGGCCCAGGAGACGATCCGCGCCGCCCTGCGCAATCCGCAGAACCAGGCCCGGCTGATGACCGCATGCCTCGTGGTCATGGACGATGACGGCGAGGTCGTGCTGGAATTCCCGTTCAGCGAGGCCGTCGTGCTTCCGCCGTCGGAGGATCCGACGCGTCACTGAGAGCGACGACGCGCGCGATCCGCGCCCTACATCGCGGCGCAGCCTACCGATACGGAGCTGCGCCCGAATGGATTCGCCCCCGAACGATCTCGATGCCCGCGCGCTCGGCCGAGCCGCATCCGCCAAGGGCTCGGCCGCGAAAGCCCGCGCCTCCGCGGAGGGGACGGAAGCGCCCGCGCTCCGGCTGTCCGGTCATGACGAAGCCCTGGCGGATGGCGCAGAATCCGTGACCGGCGGTCTCGCCAAGCACCCGGTCGACGGGTCGGCCCGCTGATGGACGCCCGGACCGCACCGCATCCCGGCGCACATCATCCTACGCTCGACCGCAAGTCGGTCGGGGCCGTCGTTCTGGGCAATGCTCTCGAATTCTACGATTTCACGGTCTACGCCTTCTTCGCCAAGCCGATCGGCGAGGCCTTCTTCCCGGCAAACGATCCGACCCACAGCCTGCTGGCGTCGCTGGCCCTGTTCGGCATCGGCTACGTCATGCGGCCCATCGGCGGCGTGCTGATCGGCGCCTTCGCGGACCGTGCCGGCCGCAAGCCCGCGATGCTGATCACCATCGCGCTGATGGCGGTCGGCATGCTGATGCTGGCCGCCTGTCCCGCCTACGCGACGATCGGCGGCTGGGCACAGGTGATCGTCATCGCCGGACGGCTCGTGCAGGGGCTCGCCCTCGGCGGCGAGGTCGGCCCGTCCACCGCCTTCCTGCTGGAGGCGGCGCCGCCGGAGAAGCGCGGCTTCGTGACGAGTTGGCAGATCGCCAGCCAGGGCTGTGCGGCCCTGTTCGCCGGGATCTTCGCGACCGCCCTGGCGTTCGTCCTCGGCGACCAGGCCATGGCGCAATGGGGCTGGCGGCTGATGTTCGCCCTCGGCCTGTGCGTGGTGCCGGTCGGCCTCGTCATCCGCAGTCATCTGCCGGAGACGGCCGGCGCCGAGGAGGATCCGGACGCGGCCGCCTCGACCCTGGCGGTGGTCGGCCGGTTGCTGCGGGAGCATGGCCGGCTGCTGGGCCTGACCTTCCTGGTCATCGCCGCCTCCACCGTGTCGAACGCGGTCGGCACCAACATGCCGGTCTTCGCCGGCGCGACGCTCGGCTTGAGCGAGACGGCCGCCACGGCGGTGCCGATCGCGCTCGGGCTCGCCTCCGTGATCTTCCCGCTGCTCGGCGGCTGGCTCGCCGACCGGGTCGGCCGGCGGCCGGTGATGATCTGGCCGCGTGCGCTGATCCTGATCCTGGCGGTTCCGGCCTTCGCCTGGGTCGTGCAGGCGCCGAGCGCCGCCAGCGTCTACGCGGTCACCTTCCTGCTCTCGGCGCTGTCTTCCATCAACGCCGCCGCGGTGATCGTCGGCATTCCGGAGGCACTGCCGCGGGCCGTCCGCAGCGCCGGGCTGTCGATCGTCTACGCGGTCTCGGTCTCGGTGTTCGGCGGCAGCACCAACTACGTGGTGAACTGGTTGATCGCCACGACCGGCGACCGGCTCGCGCCGGCCTACTATCTCGCCGCTTCAGCCTCGTCGGGACTGTTGCCGCTTTTTGCTGCCGGAGACGCGCGGGCGGGACCTCGACCGCGACCCCGAGTCCTGAACAGACCGGCCGCATGCGCCCTGAGCATCGCGGCGCCATGCTCATGCATGCGCCGCGGGGCCAGGTGCCGGTGTATGTGCGCTCGCGCACGGCTCTCGCGGCCAGAGAACCGGTCTCCGGTTTCGAGGCTAGGTCGGCACGCTCGTGGGGCCTAGACCGGCGCCATGCCGAAGCCTTCCGAGACGCGCCGCCCGCTGGTCCTCGCCGCGGTGATGGCGGCGATGTTCATGATCGCCATCGAGGCGACGATCGTCTCGACGGCGATGCCGCAGATCGCCGGACAGCTCGGCGACCTCCACCTCTACGCCTGGGTGTTCGCCTCCTTCCTGCTGACCCAGACGGCCACCACGGTGGTGTTCGGCAAGCTGTCGGACCTCTACGGGCGCCGGCCGGTGCTGCTGTTCGGCATCGCGGTGTTCCTCGCAGGCTCCCTGCTGTGCGGGCTCGCGTGGTCGATGCCCTCGCTGATCCTGTTCCGCCTCGTGCAGGGCGTCGGCGCCGGGGCGATCCAGCCGGTGAGCCTGACCATCGTCGGCGACCTGTATTCGGCCCGCGAGCGCGGCCGGGTCCAAGGCTTCCTCGCCAGTGTCTGGGGGATCTCGTCGGTGGCCGGGCCGCTGGTCGGCGGCCTGATCATCGGCCATCTGAGCTGGCCGTGGATCTTCTGGATCAACCTGCCGATCGGCGTGATCGCGGCCGGCCTGTTCCTGCGCTTCCTCCACGAGGGCGTCGAGCGCCGCAGCCGCCAGATCGACGTGATCGGCGCGGCCCTGTTCACCGCGGCCATCGCGGCGCTGATGCTCGCGCTGACCGAGGCCGGTGAATCGGCCGAAGCCGCCCTGTGGCCGGCGCTGGCCTTCGTGGTGGCCGCGATCCTGTTCGTCGTCCAGGAGCGGCGCGCCCCGGATCCGATGCTCGACATCCGCCTGTGGATGCAGCGCCCCATCGCGACGGCCAACACCGCGACACTGCTCTCCGGCATGACGGTGATCGGGCTCACGGCGTTCCTGCCGATGTACGTTCAGGGTGTGCTGCGGCAATCGCCCCTCATCGCCGGCCTGACGCTGACCCTGATGGTGCTCGGCTGGCCGATCGGCGCCACCACGGCGGCGCGCAGCTTCGTGCGGTTCGGCCTGCGCCCGATCCTGCTGGTCGGCGCGACCCTCCTGCCCCTCGGCGCGATCGCCTTCGTGGCGCTCGGGCCAGACACATCCCCCGTGGTGGCGGCCTGCGGCTCCGTGGTGATGGGGCTCGGCATGGGCTTCCTGTCCACCGCCGCTATCGTGATCATCCAGGACAGCGTCGCCTGGGCGCAGCGCGGGGCGGCGACGGCCTCGAACATCTTCTCGCGCAATCTCGGCTCGACCCTCGGCGCCACCGTGCTGGGCGCCGTGCTGAACTACCGGCTGGCGCACCCGTCGAGCGGCCCGGCGGTGAATTCCGACCAGCTCCGCCGCCTGCTCGACGATCCCGGCAGCCTCGGCGCCGGCGGCGAAGCCATCCGGCACGGGCTGCAGCACGCCCTGCACGGCACGTTCTGGACGGTTTTCGTCGTGGCGGTGCTGACGCTGCTCCTGTCGCTCCTCGTTCCGCGGGTGGCGATCTCGGACCGTCCGCGCGAACTCGCCGTGGAGTAGCGTCGCAGCGCTCCGGCCGAACGACCG
>NZ_BACT01000505.1:0-6668 GCF_000333255.1 Methylobacterium sp. B1
GTATCGAAATATTCCTACGGCTACTCCAAGTACTCGCTGCCGCTGTCGGAATACATCCCGATTCAGGCCGAGGGCCGGATCTGGGGCGTCGATCCGAAGCGCGGCGACATCGCGGTGTTCAAGCTGCCCAAGGACAATTCGACCGACTACATCAAGCGCGTGATCGGCCTGCCGGGCGACAAGATCCCAGGGCGCGGATCCCGAAAGGGCCGCCCGGTCCGCCGGTGCGGGCTGATTCGTCAGCGATGATGCCGTGTGGCCATCATAGATCGGCGGTGTTCGACGATCCAAATCAAACCCGACCACGGACAACCGTGTAAAGGTGCGCCTATCGCTGGCAGACTGATTCGGGCGTCAGTGGCCGAGAGTAGAGCGTGCTCCCGCCCCTTTACTGTGGAGCGCCCCATGCCGCGGTACTTCTTCGACATCAGCAACCGAAGCTTCCATCGCGACGAGGAAGGCAGCGACTGCGCTAATTTTGAGGCGGCCCGCGCTCTCGCGATGCGAAGCCTGCCCGAGATCGCGCGGTTCGCGATCCCGGGCGACGGGGATAACCAAGCCTTCGTTATCCTGGTCCGCGATGACGCTGGAACCGTGGTCTACACGGCGACGCTCACCTTCGCGGGAGTCCGGCTCAACGACGCCGCGAGCTCGCTCGGCCCTTGGCCTTCCCCGGCGTCCTGATCTGTCCCACGGCGGCATCGAAGTCGGTCTGATCCTCGCCGGCGCCAGCGTCACGCGCGGCTTCGATGCACCGGCGGCGCTGTATCTCGGGTGTCAGCCTCTTGGCCTTGAGCCGCGCTGCGTATCGGCTCGGCTCATCGCTGGTGAGATCGGACGCTCCCCCGCCCCGTGAGCAGATCGGGGCGGGGCCGAGCGGATGCGATGGCTCACGAATTTACAGCACACCGATGACAGGTTGGCTTTGAGAGCCTGAGTATGCCTTCGTCGAGCGCCGTCCTATGCTGAGCTATGACCACGCATGGGGACCCTATGGAAGAGTATGATCTGACGTTGAGCGCTTCTGATCAAGAAGAAGCGGACATCCGCACCATTCACCTGCTCCGTGGTGCCATCATTACGGCATACTCCCAGGTCGAATTTTTGCTGGCGGATCTATATTTTAGGGCAAGATATCTGCAGGAATACAACCATCTTCCGAACAAACTTCCATATAAGCTTGATACGAAGCTCAAGAGGTTGAAATCAATTGCAGATTTGCCCGGACCGATCGAACAATTTCGACAAGAACTTCACGCTGCAGTCGATGGCATTCTGCAGTTCGAAAAGATTCGCCACTTCATGGCTCATGGCATGCTAATCGATAGAAAGGAAGAAACCGGAGAGCATCAGATTTCGTTCAGGGGATATGTCGAAATAAATGGCGAGCCCGTGATGGAGATATTGAATGGAGATTTGAGAGATCTAAATAATAGCTTAAATATTATCGAGACATACACGATGAAATTTGTGCTTCTGGCGCATAAGATCATAGAGCACTGCAAGCTCCCCCAGGTTGGTTAGCGTAAGCCCAAAATCTTTGCGGTTCAGCAACCATTCGGCTCTACCCCGGCCGTCATGTCCGACCTCCCGCCCGCCGTCGCGTCCTGGCGCGACCAGATCGAGCGCCTGTCCGAGCACGCCTCGCCGTGCCGGTATCTCCTGCCGGCGAAATGGGCGGCGATGCGGGCGAGTGCGCTGGCCTTCCTCGACCAGTTCGGCGCCGAGGCGCATCGGCTCGGCTGGACCGCGCCGCAACTGTTCGGGGTCCATCCGGAGCACGGATTCCTGCGCGTGGAATATGCCGGCGCCCTGATGGTCAACGACAGCCGGGTCACCGGCGTCGAGCCCGACCGGGTCGTGTTCGACCGCTTCTCCGGCTACCGGACCAAGCCGGGTCAGACCTGGGGACCGCCGGTCTGGGAGTTCGCGGCCAAGGGGCGCGGCTGATCCCGCCTGTGATCTGCGAGGATGTCGGGGGCAACCGCGTGGTTAGCCGACGCAGGTTGTTGCGCCGGCCAAGCCATTAACGCGTCAGGCCTTTTCGCGGCGCATGGTGCGGGCATGTCCCATTGCGCCACGAGCCTGCCATGCACTTCGAGATCCGCGCCACCGGCCGCCACCTCTGGACCTGGGTGTTGCTCGACGCGACGCAGATGACGGTCCTGGAATCGGACCGCACCTTTCCGTCCGAGACCCAGGCCTCGGCGGCCGCGCTAGCCTTCGCGAAGCTCGTGAACCGGGCTGGCCAGACGCTGACCGCGGGATCGTCAGGCGGCCTGATCTAGACGCGGACTCACTTCCGGCGCGGGCGGAGCGGCCGGTAGAACCCGCTCGATTCCAGGCCCAGGGCCTGCGCTCGCGCGGCCAACACGACGGGCACCGACATCAGGCTCATCACCGGCGACGCCAGGATGGCCGGTCGTGCAGGAGGAGCCCGACCTGTCGTCCCCGCCATCAGAACAGCCCGAACAGCAGGGCGAGCATAAGAAGCAGGCCCCAGGTCACGAGGCCTTGCCCGAAGATGGAGAGGCCATAGGGTGGTGCGAGGGCCGTACTGAGCCAGGATAGGCCGATGCCGACGATCGGCAACAGGATGAGGAAGCCCAGCAGTTCCAGGGGCAGCCGCCGGACCACGCGGAGGGCGGCGTTCAGGTCCTAGACCGACACGGCGTCGAGGGAGAGCCGTTCATCGCTCGCAGCCTGCCTCATGGAGCCTCCTCCTTGGATGCTGCCTTCGACCGTGGGGCGGCATCGTTCTCGGACACACTGGTCTGTGAGAGTCCCCGAGCCCCCGGCCGCCGGACCGCCGGTCGGCGACATGCTCGGCCACGTGCTGCTTCTTCGTGGCGGTCCGCAGGCCGAGACAGGCGATGGCCTGGGCGCGGGCCGATATCATCCGAGCGCGGTTCTCTCATAAGCCGATGCGGAGACAGACGAAATCGGCCGCCATTCACATTCGTCTACCGGTTGCGAAGATCGGAGGCGCGGGCGCCTTGAAGCTTACCCCCGCCTCAGGCTTGTTCTGCGTTCGTTCGCAAGCGGAGGAGCACCAGAATGGGGCGCCTGGGCAACGTCCAGCCTGGTCGGGTCTACGTCGACTGCGCGCCCTGCAAGCGCTCGGGACGCTACACCGTGGCCAGCCTGATCGATCGCTACGGCGCCGACGTCCCGACGGTGGATCTGCTCCGCCACCTGACGGCGTCGTGCCGCTACCAGCGCCGGCCCGGGGCTGCGCCCGCGCGGAAATACGAGCGCCTCTGCCTCGCCGCGATCACGCTGCCGCCGCCGGCGAAGCAGATCCCGCCGGTGCCGCCTGGGGTGCCCTACACGATCGAGGTCTGGCGCGACGCCGGCGGCAACGTCGCGCTGCACCTCGCCACCATCTACCCGCTGTCGATGGCGCTCGCCGCGTTCGAGGCTGCCTGCCGCGAATGGCCGACCCATGAGGTCACGCTGCGGGACCGGGCCCGGATCGTGCGGAAACGTGAGGTGCCGCCAGGGGTCGACGGCGCCTCACCGTCTTGAGCCTCCCGATCCCGCGGTCGAACCGACTCGCGCGCTCCGCGACGGACGGCCTTACGGCGGCCCGCGCTGGAGCGGACGACCGCAGAGGCAGAAGCGGCAGCGACGGGCGGTGTTAAGACACCATGGCCCGTGACGCCTCGCGCACCAGCCGCGTTGAGGAGTCGACCTCCTGGGTCGAGGCGGCGATCACGCTCACATTGCGGCTGATCTCCCCTACGGCCTGGGTCATGGCCTGCATGTTGATGGACATCTCCTGGGCGACCGCAGCCTGCTGCTCGACGGCCGTCGAGATGGCCGAGGAGATCTCGTTGACCTCTCCGATCGTCTGCCCGATGCCCGCGATGGCGGTGGCGGCCTGATTCGCAGCGTCCTGCGTCTGCGCGATCTGGCTGCTGATGCTCTCGGTCGCCTTCGCGGTCTGGGCCGCCAGGGATTTCACCTCGGTGGCCACCACGGCGAAACCCTTGCCGGCCTCGCCGGCCCGGGCGGCCTCGATCGTCGCGTTCAGCGCCAGCAGGTTCGTCTGCCCGGCGATCGTGTTGATCATTTCGACCACCTCGCCGATGCGCTGGGCGGCGGAGGCGAGGCCGGCGACCACTGTCGAGGTGGCGACCGCCTGCTCGACGGCCCGCCCCGTGACCTGCAGCGCGCGGTTCACCTGGGCGCTGATCTCGCCGACCGAGGCGGCAAGCTCCTCGGACCCGGCGGCGACACTCTGGGTGTTGCCTGAGGCCTGCGCGGCCGCGCTTGCCGCGCTCACCGCCTGCTGCGACGCATGAGAGATCGAGCTGCTGATGACGTCGAGGTCGCGGTCGACGCCCCGGTGGATTTCGGCCCGCCGCAGCCGCTCGGCCACGGCCTCGGTGATGTCGGTGGCGAACTTCACCACTTTCACAAGGCGGCCCGCGGCGTCGCGGACCGGGTTGTAGGTGGCCTGGATCCAGGCCTCGCGGCCGCCTTTGCCGATGCGCTTGTACTCCGCCTGCTGATACTCGCCGCTCCGGAGCCGGTCCCAGAAGGCTCGGTAGGCCGCGGTATCGCGGTCTGCCGCATCGACGAACATCGCATGGTGCTTGCCCTTCACCTCGTCGAGGCTGTAGCCGACCACCGCGAGGAAGTTCTCATTGGCGGTGATGATCGTCCCGTCGAGGTTGAATTCGATGATCCCTTGCGAGCGGTCGAGGGCATTCAGCTTGCTCTCGAAATCGGCGTTGCGCAATTTCTGCGCTGTGATGTCCGTGGCACATTTGAAGACGCCGTAGGGTTTGCCGTTGCGCCCGATGAGTGGGGTATAGCTCCCCTGAATCCAGACTTCGCGGCCGCCCTTGCCGATGCGCTTGTACTCAGATGTCTGATGTACACCGCTGCGCAGAGCGTCCCAGAACGCTTTGTAGGCTGCGCTCTCGCGCTCGACCGGGTCGACGAAGATGGAGTGATGCCGCCCCTTGATGTCGTCCAGTCGGTAGCCGAGGATCGACAGGAAGTTGGCGTTGGCGGTGACGACCTTTCCGTCGAGATCGAATTCGATCAGTGCGTGGGAGCTGTCGAGCGCATTCAATTTCGCGTGATGGCTGGGGCGGAGAGACAGCATCTTAACCTGCTTTTAATACCGGCGTTTCTATGCCAATTCTTTCATAAACTAATAAAATATCAGTAAATTTTCTTTAAGTATCGATTTTTTGCGAAAGATCGGGCGCCGCATCTTCTACTTTAAGTTGATTCTTCTCGTGTTTTCGTAGTGTTGCCGGCTGGCCATCTGCTGCGGGTCATATATTGTCCGATCGCTTGCGGCTCAGAGAGATAAATTTCGATAACTATCCCCGCGAATTCGGCGAGATCACCGCGGTCTGCAGTGGCCGGATCCAGTCATTGAGATACGCTGGCTCAAGACATGACGATGCCAGCTGGTCGCGAGATTGCGACTACGCGGCCGCCGGTCGCGCTGTGGTGCGAGGCGTCCATTCAACTGCCGCCCGCGGAGCCTTGATATTCCCCCGCGTGTCACCGAGGCGGGTCGAAAGCGGCCTTGCCACATGACGCCGCGGGGCTCGCATCAAGAGAGGCGGGAGCAGCCCTCGCGAAGCGCCACGGGATCGCGGTCCGCTGCTTCTGGCTGATGGCTGGGCCTTTGGCCTCCAGGCGCGCCGGCTTGTCGGCGATCAGCGCCTCGGTCGCCCAGGTGTGCGTACGGAGGGACGCGACGAGATCGGCGCCCAGCCTTCGCGAGCGGATACGATTCGGTGACGAGCTCCGCCGTCACCGCATCGACGGTGGCGTCGATGTCCTGGCCGCTGACCACGGCGGCCTAGCGCAGCTCGGAGATGGTCGAGTTGTTCGCCATGCTGCCTGCCATATGCATGCCGGGCCGGTCATTCGGTCAGCAAGCGCAGGGCTAAGTGGTGGTGCCGCAAGAGGGATTCGAACCCCCGACCCCCTCATTACGAATGAGGTGCTCTACCAGCTGAGCTATTGCGGCCCTGGTCCCGAGGAACCGTGACCGACGCACGCGGTGTGCGGCGCCGGACGTGGCAGGCTCATAGCGGCACGGCCTGCGTTAGGCAAGGCCACCGCCGACTATCGAGCACTTCAGAGGTCTCGATGCGACGCCAGTTCGTCTTCCAGGAAGGCCGCCACCGCCGCCCGGTCAATGCCCGGGGCGATGAAGCTCTGGCCGATCCCGCGGGCTAGGATAAAGGTCAGCGCGCCGTCGCGGACCTTCTTGTCCTGCGTCATCGCGTCGAGAATCGACTCGACGGTGCCGCATCCGCCCGGGACCGCCTGCAGACGGGTCGGCAGCCCGGCGAGGGCGAGATGGTTGGCGACGCGGCCGGCATCCTGCCCGCCGCAGAGCCCGAGCCGGGCCGAGAAGCGGAAGGCGAGCGCCATCCCGATCGCCACGCCCTCGCCATGCACCAGCCGGGCGGAATCGTAGCCCGTCAGGCGCTCCAGGGCGTGGCCGAAGGTGTGGCCGAGATTGAGCAGCGCCCGCTCCCCGTCCTCCCGCTCGTCCCGGGTGACCACCGCGGCCTTGGCCCGGCAGCAGGAGGCGACCGCCTGCTCGCGCTCCGGGCCGCCGAAAAAATCCCGCGCCAGTTCGCCTCGCACCAGTCGAAAAAGCCCGGATCGGCGATCAGCCCGTA
>NZ_BACT01000504.1:0-2029 GCF_000333255.1 Methylobacterium sp. B1
ACCTTCCGCCGTTGCCGGCTATCTTTCCCGACCAGCTGGCGCCGGTGGTCCTGAACGGCACCGCCGGACGGGACCTCGCGATGATGCGCTGCCCTTCCGCGGGCGGCGTCGGCCTTCCTGCACCGGCCGGCGGTGGAGACCCTGGCGGAGGGACCAGGCTGGTTGCCATGGGCATCCGTGGTCGCCGCGCTGGCGGGTGCCGGCTACGGGCTGTTCCGGAGACGCCTGCCGGCGCTGGTGGTCCGACCGGTGAGCGCGACGCAATCGGCGCCGACCCGTGCGCTGGAGGTGCTGCACAGCGGCCTGATCGGCGACTATGTGGCGTGGCTCGGGGTCGGCGTGGCGGTGGTCGCGGGCGTGCTGGCCTTGGCGTGACCATGCGCAACCGGACGCGGACGAACCTGATCGGCCGCGCCCATCAGGGGTAGGTCGTCCGTGTCGAACCAAGCCAGCGGTTCCCGTTTTCGACACGCGCTGCTGCTCGGCCTCAGCCTCGTTCTCGTCGCCGGCGGCGTCGGAATGATCGTCACGGGGGCGGACGGTGGCGTCGCGACGACAGCGTTCTTCGGGGTCTGTGCGGCGGTCTCCGTCTGGCACATGCGGCCCGGGTTGCTGGAATCGGAGACCCGCTCGGCGGAGACCGTGCTCGCGCATTATCCCGGTCCGGTGGTTCTACGGGCCTCGGTGAAGAAGATCCTGTTCCTCGCCGCCCTGTCGGCCGTCTTCGGCGGGGTCATGCTCTGGATGCTGATGCACGAGGCGCCGTCGGTGACGATGCAGGTGCTGCTCTGGCCGGGCGTCGTGCTGTTCCTGGGCGGCCTGCCGGTCCTGATCCTCGTGGCGATCCGGGGTTCGTCGCTGCATCTCGACGGGACGGGCTTAACGATCGTGCAGGCCGGCCGGTCGCGGCGCATGTCCTGGCACGACGTCAGCGGCTTCGCAGCGGTGACCGTGAAGGGCACGATGCAGCGGATGGTCGTGTTCGACGATGCGCGCGTCGGAGGGGGCCGCCTCGTCGCCCTGAACCGCCAGCTCACCGGGCGTGGAGCCGGGCTGCCGGACAGCTACGGTTTGGACCCCGACGCCCTCGCCGCTCTGCTCACGGCTTGGCGCCGTCGGGCGGTTCAGGACGAACTGATCGGACCGTCAGGTGTCTCCGCCGGAGACCGTCCGAGGGCATCGTAGCCAGCGCCGTGATCGACGCGCTTTGCGCCTCACCGGATCCATCATCGGCGGCGTCCGGACGGGCGGCGCGCGCCCGGGGCCGGTATCGCCGCGCCGATCCCGAGCATCGCCGAGATCGAGCAGGCCCTCACGGCAGCGCTCCAGCCGCGGAACGCGATCAACATCGCGCCGAGGCGCAGGGCAACGACCGCTTCGCGCCGCGGATCCGGCTTTTCATGTCCCAGGGCGCGGATCCCGAAAGGGCCGCCCGGTCCGCCGGTGCGGGCTGATTCGTCAGCGATGATGCCGTGTGGCCATCATAGATCGGCGGTGTTCGACGATCCAAATCAAACCCGACCACGGACAACCGTGTAAAGGTGCGCCTATCGCTGGCAGACTGATTCGGGCGTCAGTGGCCGAGAGTAGAGCGTGCTCCCGCCCCTTTACTGTGGAGCGCCCCATGCCGCGGTACTTCTTCGACATCAGCAACCGAAGCTTCCATCGCGACGAGGAAGGCAGCGACTGCGCTAATTTTGAGGCGGCCCGCGCTCTCGCGATGCGAAGCCTGCCCGAGATCGCGCGGTTCGCGATCCCGGGCGACGGGGATAACCAAGCCTTCGTTATCCTGGTCCGCGATGACGCTGGAACCGTGGTCTACACGGCGACGCTCACCTTCGCGGGAGTCCGGCTCAACGACGCCGCGAGCTCGCTCGGCCCTTGGCCTTCCCCGGCGTCCTGATCTGTCCCACGGCGGCATCGAAGTCGGTCTGATCGTCGCCGGCGCCAGCGTCACGCGCGGCTTCAATGCACCGGGCGCGCTGTATCTCGGGTGTCAGCCTCTTGGCCTTGAGCCGCGCTGCGTATC
>NZ_BACT01000503.1:0-37007 GCF_000333255.1 Methylobacterium sp. B1
TCGAGGCCCTGGCGCCCGACCTCGCGCAGGCGCCGCCCGCCGGTGCGATCCGGACCCTCCACGGCCGCCTCGTCGCCGCACAGGCCCGGGAAGCGCGGCGTGCCGAGCTCGACCGCCGCCGCGAGGAGGCCGAGTTGGCGCATCGCGATGCCGCGGAATCGCACGAGTCGGCCCGGGCGACCCTCGTCCGGCTGGTGGCCGAGGCGATGCCGGACCTCGCCGCTGCCCCGACTGCGGAGATCGATCGTCTGTTCGGCCGCTTGAGTGCCCGGGAGCTGCTGCGCGCCGAGCGTCTGCGGCTCCGCGGCAGCCTCGCGGGCGCAGCCGACGGGCTTCCCGAGGCCGAGCTGCGCGCCGGTCTCGAGACCCTGCCCCCAGAGGCCATCGAGGCCGAACTGGCACGTCTGGCGCTCGAGGCCGAGGAGCAGGCCGAACGCGGGCAGGTGATCTTCGCCGACCGCGACCGCGCCGAGCGGCGCCGGGCGGAACTGGAGGGCGGCACCGGCGCCGAACTGGCCCTCGCCGAGCGCAAGGCGGCGGAGGCGGATCTCCAGGCGGCGGCGCGCTCCTGGGCCGTGCTGCGGCTCGCCGGTCTGATGCTGGGGCAGGCGGTGGCCCGCCATCGCGCGGGGCAGCAGGATCCCCTCGTCGCCCGGGCGGGCGCGCTGTTCCGGGCCCTCACCGGCGGCGCGTTCTCCGGCCTTGCCCAGATCTACGACGAGGCCGACACCCCGAAGCTCGCGGGGCAGCGCGCCGGGGGCGGCACGGTGGCGATCGAGGGCATGAGCGAGGGCACCCGCGACCAGCTCTACCTCGCCTTGCGGCTGGCCTACCTGGAAGACTACGCCGAACGCGCCGAGCCGGCGCCCTTCATCGGCGACGACCTGTTCTCGACCTTCGACGAGACCCGGACCGGCTACGGTCTGGACGCCCTGGCGGCGATCGGGGAACGGGTCCAGCCAATCCTGTTCACGCACCACCGCCACGTGGCGGACATCGCCCGTGACAGGCTCGGCGAAGCGGTGGACGTGGTGGCGCTGTAGAAGGGGCTGGAAGCGCCCCGTCCCGGCGCGCGGCCCTCCTCAGGCGCCCGAGCCCCCGAGATAGCGTGCCTCAAGATGCGCCCGGAACGCTTCCGTGCCGAGTGGCGTCCCGGTGGCGCGGGTGAGCAGCGCGTCGGTGTCCAGCAGGCTTCCGACCGCGTGGACGTTCGTCCGGAGCCAGTCCCGCAAGGGGCCGAAATCGCCCTGCGCGAGGCGGTCCGGTAAGGCCGGCTCGGCCGACCGGGCGGCGCGGAACAGCTGCGCGGCGGCCAGGGCGCCGAGGGTGTAGGTCGGGAAATAGCCGAAGGCGCCACTCGGCCAGTGGATATCCTGGAGGCAACCGACCCGGTCGTCCGGTACGGTGAGGCCGAGGAGATCACGCAGGCCGTCGTTGAACGCCCCCGGCAGATCGCGCACCGCGAGGTCGCCCGCGATCATCGCCGTCTCCAGACGGTAGCGCAGGAGGATATGGGCCGGGTAGGTTGCCTCGTCGGCATCCACCCGGATGAAGCCCGGCGCCACCCGGATGTTGAGCGCGTGCAGGTTCTCCGGCGACCATTCCGGTCCGGAACGCCCGAAGGCCGCCTGCAGGAGCGGCGCCAGGAAGGTGAAGAAGTCCCGGCTCCGGCAGGCCTGCATCTCGACGATGAGCGACTGGCTCTCGTGCAGGCTCATCCCCCGCGCCGCGCCGACCGGCTGGTTCCGCCACGCGGCCGGCCGGCCCTGCTCGTAGAGGGCGTGTCCGGTCTCGTGGAGAACGCCCATCAGGGCCCGCCCGAAATCGGCCGCGTCGTAGCGGGTGGTGATCCGGACGTCGTCGGTGGCGCCGCCGCAGAACGGATGCAGACTGATGTCGAGCCGGCCGCGGGTGAAGTCGAATCCCACCGCCTCCATCAGCCTGAGGCCGAGATCGCGCTGCACCGCCACGTCGAACGGGCCGGCGAGCGGGAGCGGCGCCGAACGGGACGCCTGGATCTCGCGCGCGCGGGCGATCAGGTCCGGCAGCCAGCCGGTTAGATCCGCGAAGAGCGGATCGATCGTCGCCCGGCGCATGCCGGGATCGTAGCCGTCGAGAAGCGCGTCGTAGGGGTCGAGCCCGAGGGCCGCGCCCTTCGCCTGGCCGATCTCCCGCTGGAGCCGCAGCACCTCGGCGAGGTGGGGCTCGAGGCGGGCGAAGTCGGCGTCGCGCCGCGCCTCGCGCCACACCATCTCCGAGCGGGACACGGCGCGGGAGCTGGCCTCGACGAGGTCGCGGGGGACGGCCGTGGCATGGGCCTGGGTGCGGCGCATCTCCCGCAGGTTGGCGGCGGCCCAGGGTTCGAGGTCGCCGCCCTGCTCGGCGGCCGCCAGTTCCTCGGCGGCCTCGGGAGCGGTGAGCATCCCGTGGGCGAGCCCGCGCAGAATCGCGAGCTGGTCCCCGCGGGCCTCGGCGGCGCCGTCCGGCATCAGGGTCTGCGCGTCCCAGCCGAGGATCCCGGCCGCGCCCTCGAGGGCCGCGAGCCGGGCGAAGCGCTGTTCGAGAATCTGGTAGGCGGTCATGCGGTCTCCGGTCCGGTACGTCTCGCGGCCTGATGCTGCGGTGGTCACCCCGCCTGAAGCATCTCCAGCTCCAGCCAGCGATCCTCCGCCTGCGACAGCTCGGTCTCGGCCTGCGCCAGCATGGTCGAAGCCTTGTCGAACCGGGCCGGATCGCGGGCGTAGAGTTCGGGGTCGGCCAGGATCGTCTTGAGCTGGGCGATCGCCGCCTCCAGCTTCTCGATGCGGGCCGGCAGCGTCTTCAACTCGTGCTGGTCCTTGAAGCCGAGCTTGGGCTTGCCCGCGGGCTGGGCCGCCGGTGCGGCGTTGCGCTCGCGCGGCTCCTTCGCCTTCGGCGCGACGGTCCGCGCCTCGACGCCCTGGCCCCGCTGGACCAGCATGTCGCTGTAGCCGCCTGCATACTCGACCCAGCGGCCGGCGCCCTCGGACACCAGCACGCTGCCCGCCACGCGGTCGAGGAAGTCGCGGTCGTGGCTCACCAGGATCAGCGTCCCCTGGTAGTCGCCCAGCATCTCCTGGAGCAGGTCGAGGGTCTCGAGGTCGAGGTCGTTCGTGGGCTCATCGAGGACGAGGAGATTCGCCGGCTGGGCCAGGGCCCGGGCGATCAGCAAGCGGTTGCGCTCGCCGCCGGACAGGACCGAGACGGGCGTGCGGGCCTGCTCGGGGGTGAACAGGAAGTCCTTCAGGTAGCCGATCACGTGGCGGCTCTGGCCGTTCACCACGACGCTGTCGCCGCGGCCGCCGGTGAGCACGTCGGTGACGGTCATCCCGGGCTCCAGCACGGCGCGGGCCTGATCGAGCACCACCGGCAGCAGGTTGGTGCCGAGGACGACCTGCCCGGAATCGGGCGCGAGCCGGCCCATGAGCAGGTTGATCAGGGTACTCTTGCCGGCGCCGTTCGCCCCGACGATGCCGAGCCGGTCCCCCCGCATCACCCGAAGGGACAGCCCGTCGACGATCTTGCGCTCCCCGTAGCTCTTGGCGATGTCGCGGGCCTCGACCACGAGGCTCCCCGAGGATTCGGCATCGGAGGCCTGCATGCTGACGCTGCCCACAGGGCGGCGCACCTCGCGCCGGTTCTGGCGCAGCTCGTGCAGGTTGCCGAGGCGGCGGACGTTGCGCTTGCGCCGGGCGGTGACCCCGTAGCGCAGCCAGTGCTCCTCGGCGGCGATCTTGCGGTCGAGCTTGTGCTGGTCCCGCTCCTCCTCCTCGAAGAAGGCGTCGCGCCACGCCTCGAAGCTGGAGAAGCCCTGGTCGATCCGGCGCGTCTCGCCCCGGTCGAGCCAGATCGTGGCCCGCGACAGGGCCGAGAGGAAGCGCCGGTCGTGGCTGATCAGCACGAGGGCCGCGCGGGTGCCCTTCAGCTCGGCCTCGAGCCACTCGATCGCCGGCAGGTCGAGGTGGTTGGTGGGCTCGTCGAGAAGCAGCACGTCGGGCTCGGGGGCGAGCGCCTGCGCCAATGCGGTGCGCCGCCCCTCGCCGCCGGAGAGCTTGGTTGGATCCTCGGCACCCGTGAGGCCGAGGCTCTCCAGCAGGTAACGGGCGCGGTGGGTCGATTCGCCAGGCGGCAGCCCGGCCTCGACGAAATCGAGGGTGGTGTCGAAGCCCGTGAAGTCGGGTTCCTGGGCGAGGTAGCGGATCGTCGTGCCGGGTTGGACGAAACGGCGCCCCTTGTCGGGATCGACGAGTCCCGCGGCGATCTTCATGAGCGTCGACTTGCCCGACCCGTTCCGACCGACGAGGCAGGTGCGCTCACCCGGCGCGATGGCGATGTCGGCACGGGTGATCAGGGGCGTGCCGCCGAAAGTCAGGGCGACGTCCTGGAGGGTGAGGAGCGGGGGAGCGGCCATGGGCCGGCTTATGGCAGTGTGGGGCGGCCTGTTCAAACGGCGCCGCCCCGCGACCTCGTCGGCCGGTCAGGCGATCGGATTGGCCGGTCCCGTCGGCGGGCTGATCTCGGGCGCGCCCGGATCGTTGACCGGGATCTCCGGCGGATGGACGCCCGGCGCCTCGGCCGGGGTGTTCCCCGGGATCTCCGGTCCGGGCGGCTGCGTCGGGGCCTGCGGCGGATCGTAGGGCCGGTCCGGCACCGGAGCCGGCTGCGGCGGGACCTCGGGGACCTGCCCCGGATCGGCGAGGGTGTAATCGGGCACCGTAATCCTCCACGAGACCGACGGCGCACTTCGGCACCGGTCCCGCGGAAACAGAGACCGGCCGATCCGGTTCCGGAGCGCTACTTCTTCGTCAGCAGGAGGTTGCCCTCCTTGCTCGCGACCTTCTGGATCTTCTCGGCGAACAGGGCGAGCAGGAACGGCAGCTTCACCTCCAGGCGAACGCTCTCGGCGCCCACGTCGATCGTCCCGGCGACTTTCTGGGTCATCGCCGACACGCCGAAATCGAGTCGGTCCCCCGTCCAGGCGAGCTGATCCACGGTGATGCCGCTCTTGGCCAGGAAGGCCCGCGCCTGATCCGTGCCGTGCTCCAGGCGACGCTTGGCCTCATCGCGGCCGAGGTCGTGCGGGATGTCGACGATGAGGGGCTTGGGCATGGGCACTGATCCGAGCTGAACCCGGCTGCAGATGGGGCGTCCGGGCGCGGCAGACAACGCCCGGGGAGCCGCCCCGCCCTCTCGGACGGGCGGCGGCCCGGCGCGTGCGGCGCCCGTGAGGGATCAGTGCACGACTTGCAGCGACACGTAGGTCGTGCCGCCCATGCCCAGAGCGCGGGCGGAGCCACGCGACAGATCGATGATGCGGCCGCGCACGAAGGGACCGCGATCGTTGATGCGAACGACCACCGAGCGGCCGGTCCGCCTGTTCTCGACGCGGACCCGGGTGCCGAACGGCAGGCTGCGATGGGCGGCGGTCAGTCCGTTGGGGTTGAAACGCTCGCCGTTCGCGGTGCGATGACCGCTTCCATACCAGGAGGCCGCTCCGCTCTGCGCGGCGGCCGGGAGGCTTGTTCCGACGACGGTGGACAGCATTCCAAGTGAGACAACGAGCTTACCGAAACCAAACGACATTCTCGACGCATTCCCTTTGTTGTTGTCGGGGCGGCGCCAGTCGTGTCCGAAATCGGCCGGATTATGGCAGGCATTTGCGGGCCGATTCTGTCACATTTTGGCCGATTTCGTCCTGATCATGATTATTACATGGAGGTTTATTACGGTTTGTTTCCGTTTGTTTCGCGGAAAATGCATTGTTTGGATCTTTCGTGTATTCGGAAAGTACTGTCCAGGCCGCCCTGCGGCGCGCCGAAATGGGCTGATTTTCCTAAGCCCTGCATCGGCTGTGACCCTGCATCCCGCTGAGCTGGAAGCGGACGCGGAAACCAGACCTCATCCAGACCTCATGGCGGCCGCCCGGCATGCCCGGCGGTTCGGACAGTCCAGGCCCTGCGCTAGGGCCGGACGCCCGCAGATGTGACGGGTCATCGCGGCGTAAACGGCGCCCGGGATTGCCGGGTAACCGTTGCTTAATCTGTCGCAGGATTGTCCGAGAGCGGGGTCGGCAAAATCTGCAGCCCCAGAACGGGACGCGGCGCCGCCGAATTCGACAACGTGACCTTTACCGTACCGGAGGCATGGTCTGCCGGTCAGTCGCGTAACCGGTGTTTGCCATGGCTTCCCCGCGTACCGTGGCTGCCGACGCCGTCGCCCGGAAACAGGTCTCGCGTGCCGGGCGGCCCGCGTCGGCGCCACGGATGGGTCTCGTACCCGCCCAGCGTTCCCTACCCCTCGACCAAGTTCTCGTCGGGGATTGTATCGCGGCCATGAACGCTCTGCCGGCGTCCAGCGTCGACTGCGTGTTCGCCGATCCGCCCTACAACCTCCAGCTCGGCGAGGCCGGGCTGCTGCGTCCGGACCAGAGCCGCGTCGACGCCGTCGACGACGATTGGGACAAGTTCGCCACCTTCGAGGCCTACGACGCCTTCACCCGGGACTGGCTCGCCGCCTGCCGCCGCGTGATGAAGCCGAACGCGACCCTCTGGGTGATCGGTTCGTACCACAACATCTTCCGGGTCGGGAGCGCGTTGCAGGATCTCGGTTACTGGATCCTCAACGACATCGTCTGGCGCAAGGCCAACCCGATGCCGAACTTCCGCGGCAAGCGCTTCACCAATGCGCACGAGACCCTGATCTGGGCCTCGCGCTCGGCGGACTCGAAGGGCTACACCTTCCACTACGAGGCGCTGAAAGGAGGCAACGAGGACCTCCAGATGCGCTCCGACTGGTTCATCCCCCTCTGCACCGGCGAGGAGCGGCTGAAGGATGCGGACGGGCGCAAGGTCCATCCGACCCAGAAGCCCGAGGCCCTGCTCGCCCGGACGCTGCTGGCGGCGACCAATCCCGGCGACGTGGTCCTCGACCCGTTCTTCGGCACCGGCACCACCGGCGCCGTCGCCAAGCGCCTCGGCCGCCGCTTCATCGGCATCGAGCGCGAGGAGACCTACGCGGCGGCCGCCCGTGAGCGGATCGCCGCCGTCGAGACCCTGTCGAAGGCCGCCCTCATGGTGGCGCCGACCAAGCGCGCCGAGCCGCGGGTGCCGTTCCTGTCGGTGATCGAGGCGGGCCATATCCGCCCCGGCGAGACCGTCACGGACGAGCGCCGCCGCTTCCGCGCCACGGTCCGCCCCGACGGCCAGCTCGACAACGGCCTCGTCATCGGCTCGATCCACAAGATCGGCGCCCTGGTCCAGGGCCTGCCGGCCTGCAACGGCTGGACCTTCTGGCACGTGGAGCGCGGCGGCAAGCCGGTGGTGATCGACACCTACCGGGCGGGCCTGCGGCAGGCGATGGCGAACGGCTGACAAACGTCGCGGCCGTCCGCGCGGGCGGAGCGACGCCATCCAGGCTGGCATGACGCTGTCGGATGTCGCCCTGCCCTGGGCCCCGTCGCTGCGCCCGGAATCCGGAACCGCGCCGGCACTGAGCTTAAAGGCACCGTCCCGGACCGGCAGGGTCGCTGGATTCCGGGGCTCGCGCCTGCTGGCAGCCCCGGACGTGCGGTGCGACCGGGTCAGGGCCGTCTTCGGGCCGGGCCCCGGCGCCGCGGCGAGGTCGGTGTCGCGGGCGGCTCCACCTCGCCCTCATGCAGATCGTCCGCTTCGGGCGGTGGCGCGGGCGCCGGCCTCGGCTGGGGCTTCGGAACGGCCCGCACGCGCGGGCGCGGGTCCGGATCCGGCATCGACACCGGCGCCTCCATCGCCGCGAGGAGCGGCATCGGCGGCGGCTCCTTCCGGGGGCGTCCGCGCGGCTTCGCCTCGGGCTCCGGCTTCGGATCGAAGGCGTGGGCCAGGACCTTGCGCATCAGGTCGGGGAGCGGCTCGTCGTCGAGGGCGCTGCGCGGGGTGAAGCGCATGCCGGCCGGAACTGGTGTCGCGAGCGCGACACGGGCCACGAAGACCGTCAACTCCAGCGGAAAATGCGTGAAGCCGTGGCGCACGAGCCCCGGAAGCCGCTTCCACCGGGCATCCAGCGGCGCGTCCAGGAGGGCGGCGGCGACGTCGTAGTCCGGCTCCCAGGCGCTGCCCGGCGGCTCGGCCATGTTGCCGAGCAGCCCCTCCGGCGCGCGCGTCCGCAGCAGCACCGCCTCGTCGCCGCTGCGGATCACCACGAAGGCCGCACCGCGGCGGAGCGCGCCCTTGGCGACCTTGATCTTGCGCGGGAACGTCTGCTGGGTGCCGAGCGACCGGGCGCGGCAGGGCAGCATCCACGGGCAGAGGGCGCAGGCGGGGCGCTTGGGCGTGCAGATCGTCGCGCCGAGATCCATGAGCGCCTGGGCGAAGTCGCCGGGCCGGTCCTCCGGGACCAGCGCCTGCGTCAGGCGGCGGATCTCCGGTCGGCTGCCCGGGAGGGGCGTCTCCACCGCGTAGGCCCGGCTCAGGACCCGCTCGACATTGCCGTCGACGGCGGCCTCCGGCCGGTCGAAGGCGATCGCCGCGATGGCCCCGGCCGTGTAGGCGCCGATTCCCGGCAGCTTGCGCAGGGCGTCCGCCGTGTCGGGAAACCGCCCGCCAGCCGCCGCGACCGCCTTGGCGCAGGCATGGAGGTTGCGGGCGCGTGAATAATAGCCGAGGCCGGCCCAGGCCGACATCACCGCCTCCTCGGGGGCGTCGGCCAGGGCGACGACATCGGGGAAGCGCGTCAGGAAGCGCTCGAAATACGGCCGGACCGCCGCGATCGTGGTCTGCTGCAGCATGACCTCGGACAGCCAGACCCGGTAGGGATCGGGCACCTCGCCGGCGAGCGCCCGCCAGGGCAGCACCCGCCGATGCCGGTCGTACCAGGCGAGCAGCTCGTCGGCGCGCGGTTCGGGGCCGGGCTTGGGATCCGTGGCGGTGCGGGTCGGCATGCGTTCAGGCTGCATAGCCGCAGGTCGGCGGCGATCATAGGGCGATGACAGCGCGGCCCCGTGCTCCCTTCGTCAACCATCCTGCGCTAACCTTCGCGGATCCACAGGGCCGGAACCACCATGGCGCGCGTCAAACCGCTGGCCGAGCTGATCGAGAGCTGCATCGGACCTGCCTTCGCGGCGCAGGGCTTCGCGTCGACCGACATCCTGGCCGCCTGGCCGGAGATCGTCGGCGAACGGCTCGCGCGATATTGCCGGCCTTCCAAGCTCGAATGGCCCAAGCGTCGCCGGAAGGATACCGGCACGCCCGAAGCCGGGACGCTGGTGGTGCGCGTCGAGGGCGTCTTCGCCCTCGAGCTGCAGCATCTCGCGCCGGTGGTGATCCAGCGGATCAACGCCCATTACGGCTGGGCCTGCGTCTCGCGGATCGTTCTGCAGCAGGACCGGGTCGGGCGCGGCGCCCGAGCGCCCTCCCCCGCCCGCATCGATCCGGCCGCCGCCGTCGAGGTGCAGCGCGCCGTAGCGGGGATCGCCGATGACGGCCTGCGCGCCGCCCTCGATCGCCTCGGCATCGCCGCGGTGGCGACGCGCCCGGACCGGTGAGCGGTCGATTCGGTCACCTTGCCAGGACGGTCGCGCCCGAGTACCGGCTTCGGAACGCCACGACTGTTCAATCCGGCGGAGCCTGCCCGATGACGACGCGACGCGACGCTCTCAAATTCTCCGGCCTCGCCCTCGGCGCCGGTCTCGCCCTGCCCTATCTCGCGCGGCCCGCCCGGGCGCAGAATTCCGAGATGGCCGCGCTGCTGCAGCCGGGTCCCCTCGGCGATGTCTGGCTCGGCCCGGCGGACGCCAAGTGCACGATCATCGAATACGCGTCGATGACCTGCTCGCACTGCGCGGCCTTCCACCGGAACACCTGGCCGACCCTCAAGGAGCGCTACATCGACACCGGCAAGGTGCGGTTCACGCTCCGCGAGTTCCCCCTCGACCCGCTGGCGACGGCGGCTTTCATGCTGGCGCGCTGCCAGGGCGATTCCAAGTATTACCCGATCACCGACCTGCTGTTCGACCAGCAGCCGGCCTGGGCCTTCACGCCCAAGCCTGTGGACGCCCTGGAGCAGATGCTCCGGCAGGCCGGCTACAACAAGCAGACGTTCGAGGCCTGCCTGAAGGACCAGAAGATCTACAGCGCCGTCAACGCCGTGAAGCAGCGCGGCCTCGACGTGTTCAAGGTCGATTCGACCCCGACCTTCTTCATCAACGGCGAGCGCTATACCGGCGAGATGACCGTCGAGGGGATGGAGAAGGTGATCAAGCCGCTGATCGGGGCCTGAGAGCCCTGCCGGAGCCTTGTGCGCAACGCGGCTCCGGCGCGTCGCTTGAAGCTGGAATTCCAACTCAAAATCAAAGACTTACTGTGTATGGGGTTCGCCTTGACACTCAAGATAGGCGAAACTATGGTGCGCCCCGCTTGCTGGGGGTGTCCAGCGGGTTCCAGATCCTCCTGCCCGATGAGTTTTGAGCCGTGAACGGCGACGACCAGAGGGACGGGAAAGGGACCCAGCAGACGCCGACGGACAGCGAACTCTCCGCGAGGCTCAGACGTCTCGAGACGCAGATCGAACGGAAGCGGCCGCAGGCTGCTCCCGATCCATCGACGCGCCCTCGGAACGGCGGGCCATCCTCGCTGGGCCAGGCCATGACGATCTCCACGGAGTTCGTCGCGGGCGTGATCGCAGGGGGCATACTCGGCTGGATCGTCGATCATGTCTTCGGGACGAAGCCCTGGGGCCTGATCGTCCTCCTGATGCTGGGGTTCGTCGCGGGGATCTACAACGTGATGCGGGTGTCGGGTTTCGCCGGCGCGCGTCCGGGACGGCGCGATCGGCAGGAGCCATAAGGCGCGCCGATCGGTAGGGAATGTGGGGCGGCCGACACCCGTCGGCGCGCCGGACAAGAAGGGCGGAAGCGGGAATGGCGGTCACGATCGACCCGATTCATCAGTTCGAGCTGAAGCCGCTCGTTTCGCTGGGCCATATCGGCCATCAGCAGCTCGCGTTCACACAGTCCGCCCTCTACATGTTCGCGGCTGTCGGGGTGATCGCGCTGATCACCATCGTGGCGACGGCGTCGCGCTCGGTCGTGCCGGGCCGCATGCAGGCGCTGGCCGAGATCTTCTACGAATTCATCGCCGATACCGTGCATCAGGCGACCGGCGACGGCGGCAAGCGGTTCCTGCCGCTGGTGTTCTCGCTGTTCATGTTCGTGCTCGTCCTGAACCTCTTCGGAATGATCCCCTACGCCTTCGCGGTGACCAGCCACCTGATCATCACCTTCGGCCTCGCGGCGCTGGTGATCTCCACCGTGGTGATCTTCGGTGTGATGAAGCACGGCACCCATTTCTTCGGCCTGTTCGTGCCGTCGGGCGTGCCGAAGCCGCTTCTCGCGATCCTGGTGCCGATCGAGGTGATCTCGTTCATCTCGCGCCCGATCAGCCTGTCGGTCCGTCTGTTCGCCAACATGCTGGCCGGCCACATCGCGATGAAGATCTTCGCCTTCTTCGTGGTCCAGCTTCTTCTCGCAGGCGCCTGGAGCGTGCTATCGCCGCTCCCGCTGTTCCTGACGATCGCGCTGACCGCTCTCGAGTTCCTCGTTGCGGCGCTTCAGGCTTACGTCTTCGCGACGCTGACGGCGATCTACCTCAACGACGCCCTTCACCCCGGCCACTAGTCGTCAGACCTGGCCGGCTCCACCCGCCGCAAACGTCACTGCACGTTTCGATCTGAAGAGACCTCAGGAGTTACCATGGATCCCGTCGCTGCGAAGTACATCGGCGCCGGCCTCGCTTGCCTCGGCATGGCGGGTGCGGGCATCGGCCTCGGCAACCTGTTCGGTCAGTTCCTCGCCGGCGCCCTTCGCAACCCGTCTGCGGCCGACGGCCAGCGCGCCACCCTGCTCCTGGGCTTCGCCCTCACCGAGGCGCTCGGCATCTTCTCGCTGCTGATCGCCCTGCTGCTGCTCTTCGCCGTCTGATCGGCGCCCCGGAGGCCGCGGTCCCCGCGGTCTCCTCCCGGGCTCCGGCCCGATGAACGGGTGGACGCTCCCGCGACGGGGCGTCCACCTTCGTCCGTCACCGCGCCGGCGGTGGCCTCACCGAACGGTGTCAGTGTAGCGGTCTCATGGCGCAGCCCAATCCCCTCACCACGCCGCCCCCGGGCGCCGACACGAAGGTCGTGCCGGGCCATGTCGAACATACGGAAGCGCATTCGGGCGCCTTCCCGCCCTTCGAGACGTCGGGCTTCCTGGCGCAGCTGATCTGGCTCGCCCTGGCCTTCGGGCTCCTCTACTACCTCATGGACAAGATCGCGCTGCCGCGGATCCAGTCGATCCTGCACGCCCGCGCCGAGCGCCTGCGTGCCGACCTGGACCAGGCGCAGGCGATGAAGGCCGAGGCGGATGCCGCCGGCGTGGCCTTCGAGACCGGCCTCCGGGATGCCCAGGGCAAGGCGCGCGACATCGCGCAGACCACCCGGAACACGCTGGCCGCCGAGGCCGAGACCAAGCGCAAGGCGCTGGAGGCGGAGCTGAACGCCAAGCTCGTCGCTGCCGAGGCGACGATCCGCACGCGGACCGAAGCCGCCATGGGCAACGTCCGCTCCATCGCGGGCGAGGCCGCTTCGGCGATCGTCGAGCGTCTGACGGGTCAGGCCCCCGACCGGGCCACCCTCGACCGCGCCCTCGACGCCACCGCACACTGAACGGGATCCCACGATGCTGCTCGAAGCCGAATTCTGGGTCGCCGTCGCCTTCGTCATCTTCATGGGCATCGCCTGGAAGGCCGGTGCCTTCTCGACGATGACCAAGGGTCTGGACGGCCGCGCCAACCGCGTCCGCCACGAACTCGACGAGGCCAAGCGCCTGCGCGAGGAAGCGGCCGCCGTACTCGCCGACTACAAGCGTCGCCGCGCCGAGGCCGAGAAGGAGGCCGAGTCGATCGTCGCCGGTGCCCGCGAGGAGGCCGCGCGCGCCGCCGAGGAGGGTCACCGCAAGCTCGATGACTTCCTCGCCCGCCGCACCAAGGCTGCCGAGACGAAGATCGCCCAGGCCGAGGCGCAGGCCGAGGCCCAGGTCCGAGCCGCTGCCGCGGAGGCTGCGGTGAAGGTATCGGAGACCATCCTGCGCGAGCGGATGCAGGGCGAGGCGGCGCAGGGCCTGATCCGTGCGAGCCTCGGCGAGGTCCGGACCCGCATGCGGTCCTGATCGCGCCCGCATCGCCGCAATGAGAAGCCGCCTTCGGGCGGCTTTTTTCGTTTCGGGAACTGCGAGGCCTCTGCACGGCGACGGCGGTCGTCGTCTCGGTCGGCGCCAGCCGTCCGGCCGAGGCCGCATCGGCTGAGGGCCGCTTCGGGTCGGACCGCGCTCGATCCGCGCGGTGGCAGGACCAGTTCTGGACCGGGCGTCCGGGTCTAATCCGTCCGCTCGCCCTCGACGGCCTTGGTCTCCTCCACCTCCGGAGCGACCTGCCCGTAATTCAGCACCGCCACCAGCGCCACGCCGCCGAAGGTGTTGCCGAGGAGCGTGGGGAGGAAGAACTTCAGCCCGTAATCGCCCATTGAGGCCGCCCCCGTAACGACCAGGTAGAAGGCCTCCACGGAGCCGGCGACGATGTGGGCGAGGCTGCAGAGCGCCACCAGCCACGTCATCAGCAGGATCACGAACGGCGCCGCGCTGGCCGTGGCGGGGAGGAACCAGACCATCAGGGCGATCATCCAGCCCGCGAAGACCGCCTTGATGAACGTCGCCCAGAAGCCGTGCGCGATGGCATCGTGGCTGATCTCCGCGAAGGCCTTGAGGACCGGCGGCTCGAAGGCGCCCGAATGGGCGAGCAGCGTCGCGATCGCCAGGGTTCCCAGGATGTTGCCCGACAGCACGATGGTCCAGAGCCGGATGACCCGGAGGCCCGTCTTCACCGAGCGGTCGTGCAGCAGCGGCAGGATCGGCGTGATCGTGTTCTCGGTGAAGAGCTGCTGGCGCCCGAGGACGACGACCAGAAATCCCACCGCATAGCCCATCGAACTCACGATCTTGGCCCAATCGGTCTCGGGCAGGTGGCTCCGCAGGACCCCCGGCACGATCAGGGACAGGGCGATGCTCAGGCCGGCGGCGAAGGCCGAGAGGAACAGGGCGAGGCCGTGGCGCCGCAGCTCCTCGTCGCCGCCGAGCCGGATGACCTCGTGCAGGACGTAGGCATCGGGCCGGACGATTTCGGAGACCTCCTTCAGCAACGCGTCGCGCCGAGCCTCCGGATCGCTGCGCTTATTCTTGTCCCGAACCATCCGCCCAGCTCCGCAACGCAACTCGATCCGATCGGATGCAGGATAGTCCGTCAGGCCGAGAGACGCGCCACCAGCGCCTCGACCGCGCTCCGCGCCTCCGCGAGCGCCTGCGCGTCCCGGCTGCGCACGACGATCCGGTTGCGAAAACCGTCCGGAGTCATCGCGGGATACGAGCCGATGGAGACGGCCGGCCGCGCCTTGGCGATCTCGCCGAGGTCGCCCGCGTAGTTGCCCTCCGGGAGGCCGGCCGCCTCGATCGTCTCGGACAGCATCGCGGCGCCGCCTTTCAGCGTCGGGGCGATCGAATCCAGCATGGCCTGCATGATGCCGGGCACGCCGGCCATCACGTGGACATTGCCGAGGCGGAAGCCCGGCGCCTTCGAGACCGGGTTGGCGATCAGGTCGGCTCCGAACGGGATCCGCGCCATGCGCAGGCGCGCCGCGTTCAGGTCCTCGGGCTTGTGCCGCTCCAGCAGCATCGCACGCGCCCGCTCATCGACATCGATGCCGACCCCGAAGGCCTCGGCCACGCAATCGGCGGTGATGTCGTCGTGGGTCGGGCCGATCCCGCCGGTGGTGAACAGATAGGTGTAGCGGGCACGCAGGGCGTTGACCGCCTCGACGATCATGGCGGCCTCGTCGGGCACGATCCGTACCTCGCGCAGGTCGATGCCGGCGGCGGTGAGGAAGTCGGCAATCGTGCCGATGTTCTTATCCTTGGTGCGACCCGAGAGGATCTCATCGCCGATGACGAGGATCGCGGCGGTGACGGATTCGGAAGGCTGGGTCATGGAACTCTGGCGTCGGGCAGGGCCTGCAGGCAGATAGCGCAACCGCTGCCCGCGACTACGTGAACCCCGAGGACCCGATGCAGTTCGCCGCGCCGCTCGTGCCGGGACGGCTCGTGCAACGCTACAAGCGCTTCCTGGCCGACATCGATACCGATGAGGGACGGGTCACGGTGCATTGTCCCAATCCCGGAGCGATGCTCGGGCTGAACACGCCCGGCGCCCGGGTGCTGCTGTCGCGCTCGACCAATCCGGCGCGCAAGCTGCCGCTGACCTGGGAGCTGGTGGAGGCCGACCTGCCCGGGGGGCTGCAATGGGTCGGCATCAACACCCTGCGCCCGAACGCCCTCGTGGCCGAGGCCTTTCGTGCCGGCGCGATCACGGCGCTCGCCGGCCACGACACGCTGAAGCCGGAGGTCCGCTATGCCGAGGCCAGCCGGGTCGATTTCCTGGCGAGCGGCGCGGTGGCCGGCCCCTGCCACGTCGAGGTGAAGAACTGCCACATGATGCGTCGGGCGGGCCTCGCGGAATTCCCGGATTGCAAAGCCGCCCGCAGCGCCCGGCACATGCGCGACCTGGCTCAGGTCGTGGCCGAGGGGGGCCGGGCGCTGGTGGTCATCGTCGTGCAGATGAAGGCCGAGGCGTTCGACGTCGCCCGGGACATCGACCCCACCTTCGACCGGGCATTCCGGGAGGCGCGAGCGGCGGGTGTGGCGGTCCGGGCCTACCGATGCGCCGTCGGGCCGGAGGGCGTCGTCCTCGCCGGGGAGATTCCGGTGGTCACGCCGCCCTGACGGTGCTGCGCTCGAACATCAGGTTCAGCCGGGAGCGGGCGATCTCGCGATAGCCGTAGCGCGCCAGATGCTGCAGCAGGTCGAGCTGCCACTGCCCGGTGCCGTTCTCGATCAGCAGGATCCGCGGCAGGAGCGCGTCCGGCGCCTCGCGCAGGAACGGCTCCAGGATGAGGTCCTCGGCGCCCTCGACGTCGAGCTTGACCGCATCGACCCGGGTGAGGCCCTCGCTCCGCAGGAGATCGAGGAGGGTCACCGCCGGGACGGTGATCCGCGCACCCTCGTTGGTGCCGACGATGCGCAGGCTCGACTCGCCGCGGTTGCGCGGATCGATGAACAGGGTCAGCTCGCCTGCCTTGTCGGCCACCGCGCAGGCGACCGCCTTCACGGTGTGGAACGGGTTCTGGGCGATGTTGTAGGTCAGGCGGTCGAACACGTCGGGCTGGGGCTCGACCGCGACGATCCGCGCCCCCGGGCCCGAGAAGGCCGCCACGCACAGGGCGTAGGCGCCGACATTGGCTCCGATGTCGAGGAACACGCAGTCCCTCGGCAGGTGCTTCTGGAGCAGCGCGCGCTCCTCCGGATCGAAGAACTGCGGGGTGAAGAGCACCTTCTTCTCGCAGTTGTTGTTGTAGGGGTGCAGCCGCATCCGCGCGCCGTAGCGGGTCACGTCGAGGGGCTTGCCCCCGAGCCGCGCGATGGCGATCCGGCGCAGGAACAGCGCGAGGCGCCGCCCGTACCAGGATTCGGCCGGGATCCGGTTCGTGCGGCGGGTGATCGCCGCGACGAGACCGGACGGTTCATAGGTGCCGTAGGGCTGGATGTCGGTCATGACCGGGGCGGTTTGCCAGCCGGCGCCCCGAGCCGCAAGCGGATCGATCCACGTTGCTCCGGCGCGCTCCGGTGGTCTAAGCCGTGGCCGAGCTTGATGAACACGGGTTGCGCGGCATGGAGTCCTTCAATTCCGACGGCGTGCGGATCGCCTATATCGACGTCCCGCCCGCGGACGGGGCCGGGAAGCCGATCCTTCTGATCCATGGTTTCGCGTCGAACCATGCGGTCAATTGGGTCAACACCCAGTGGGTGCGCGCCCTGACCCAGGCCGGCTACCGCGCGATCGCGCTCGACAACCGCGGTCACGGCGAGAGCGAGAAGCTCTACGATCCGGCCGCCTACAGCTCCGACGCGATGGCCAACGACGCGATCCGGCTTCTCGACCATCTCGGCATCGAGCGCGCTCACGTCATGGGCTACTCGATGGGCGGGCGGATCACCGCCCATATTGCCCTGGACCATGCGGACCGGGTTCGCTCGGCCCTGATCGGCGGCCTCGGAATGCACCTCATCGAAGGCAAGGGTTTGCCCTCGGGGATCGCCGAGGCCCTGGAGGCGCCCGCCGGGACGCCGGCGCCCAACCCGACGGCCGCAGCCTTCCGCACCTTCGCCGAGCAGACCCGCAGCGACCTGCGGGCGCTGGCCGCGTGCATGCGCGGCTCACGTCAGACGCTGAGCCGGGGGGAACTCGCGCAGATCGAGGTCCCGGTTCTGGTCTCGGTCGGGACCCTCGATACGGTCGCGGGCTCCGGCCCCGGGCTCGCCGCCCTGATCCCGGACGCCCGGGCCCTCGAGATCGAGGGCAAGGACCACTCCACCGCGGTCGGTGCCAAGCCGCACCGGGACGGGGTGCTGGCCTTCCTGGCCGCGCAGCCCTGAAGCCTCAGCTCTTCAGCCGGTAGCCCGTCCGGAAGATGTAGGTGACGAGGCCGAGGCAGATCACCAGGAACAGAGCGGTCATGCCGAGGCTGATCGCGATGTTCACGTCCGCCTTGCCGAAGAACGCCCAGCGGAAACCGCTGATCAGGTACACGACCGGGTTGAGCAGGCTCACCGCGTGCCAGAAGGGCGGCAGCATGGAGATCGCGTAGAAGCTGCCGCCTAGGAAGGTGAGCGGGGTCACGACGAGGAGCGGCACCAGCTGCAGCTTCTCGAAGCCGTCCGCCCACAGGCCGATGACGAAGCCGAACAGGCTGAAGGTCACCGCGGTGAGGAGCAGGAAGCCGAGCATCCAGAGCGGGTGATCGATTCGCAGTGGTACGAACAGGGCCGACGTCGCCAGGATGATCAGCCCGATCAGGATCGATTTGGAGGCCGCCGCGCCGACGAAGCCCAGCACCACCTCGAGCGGCGAGATCGGCGCCGACAGGATCTCGTAGATCGTACCGGCGAAGCGCGGGAAGTAGATGCCGAAGGAGGCGTTCGAGATGCTCTGCGTGAGCAGCGAGAGCATGATCAGGCCGGGCACGATGAACAGCCCGTAGGGCACGCCGTCGACCGCCGAGACCCGGGAGCCGATCGCGGCGCCGAACACCACGAAGTACAGGGTGGTCGAGATGACCGGAGCCAGGATGCTCTGCCCGGCGGTGCGCCAGAAGCGGCCCATCTCGAACCGGTAGATGGCCCGGACCGCCGGCCAGTTCAGGGTGAACGCCGCGCTCATGCCTGTGCCCTCTCCTCGCGCACGAGGCCCACGAAGATGTCCTCCAGCGAACTCTGTTCGGTGTGAAGGTCCTTGAAGCGGATGCCCGCCGCCGCCAGGCCGGTGAGAAGCCCCGTGATGCCGGTCCGCTCGGCGCGGGTGTCATAGGTATAGACCAGCTCGCTGCCCTCCCCCGAGAGCGCCAGGCCGTAATCGGCGAGTTCCGGCGGCACCGCGGTGATCGGCTGCTGGAGATGCAGGGTCAGCCGCTTGCGCCCGAGCTTGTGCATCAGCGCGGCCTTCTCCTCGACCAGGATGATCTCGCCCCGGCGGATGACGCCGATGCGGTCGGCCATTTCCTCGGCCTCTTCGATGTAGTGGGTGGTGAGAATGACGGTGACGCCCTGCTGGCGCAGGTCGCGCACGAGGCGCCACATATCCTGGCGCAGCTCCACGTCGACGCCTGCGGTGGGCTCGTCGAGGAACAGCACCCGGGGCTCGTGCGACAGCGCCTTGGCGATGAGCACGCGCCGCTTCATCCCGCCCGACAGGGTCATCAGCCGGCTGTCGCGCTTGTCCCAGAGGGACAGCGCCCGCAGGATCCGCTCGATATGCCCGGCATCGGGCTTCATCCCGAACAGGCCGCGGGAGAAGCTCACGGTGTTCAGCACCGTCTCGAAGGCGTCGGTGGTCAGTTCCTGCGGCACGAGGCCGATCGCCCGGCGTGCGGCGCGGTAATCCGCCACGATGTCGTGGCCGTCGACCAGAACGCTTCCCGAACTGGCGGTGACGATGCCGCAGACGATGTTGATGAGCGTCGACTTGCCGGCACCGTTCGGACCCAGCAACGCGAAGATCTCCCCCCGCTCGATGGCGAGGTCGATGTCGCGCAGGGCGGTGAAGCCGGACGTGTAGGTCTTCGACAGCTTCGAGATGGAGATGATCGGCATCGGGGCCTGGAACGAGCTGGGGCATGCGCGGTGCCGGCAGCCATGAGGCCGGCACCGGAAACGCGGTGGGCCGACCGATCGGACCGTCTTCGGTAGCGGGCGCCCCTATAGCACGCGGCAATCACGGTGCTGACAGACCCCGTGTGTGCCACCGCACCGCGAGGACGCCGCGTCCCTTAGGTGCGGCCGTAGCGCTCCGCCAGCGCCACGCACTCCTTCCGGAGATCCGGATCTTCGATGCGCGAGAAGGCCGTCAGCAGCGCGGCACATTCCGCGGCGCTCGGGCCGCGGGTTCCCCCGGAGGCTGGCGGCCTCCGGAATGTGGATTCCGGAACGTTCAACATGCGGGCGATGTCTCGAAGCAGCTTGTCCCGCTCACGAGCCGACTGGGCCGCGCCGTCGAGATCGAATCCGCCCGCGTCCGTCATGATCTCTTCGAAACCAATCCTTCAGCCGAGCGCGAATGCACGGGGTCCCACACACGCGCCGTTCGCGCGGCGCGGCTCTACCATTCACACTCTCGCGGCGGGTGCAACCTACCGTTATGGCTCTACCTCGGAAGAGGGCTGCGACTTAAGGCCGGATGGCTGGCGCGTAGAGGCAGAGCGGTGGGCCTGCCTCCGGATTCGGCAAGCGTGAAGCAACCTCCACGCTGGAACATCATCAAAAAATACAACTATAGGTGGCGGCAATGCCGCCCTAGGCCGCGTGGCGCAGGGCGAACAGCGCGGCCAATCCCAGGATCGTCGCACCGCCGAGAAATCGACGCCAGGGATTCACGCCGCGCAGCAGCTCATCGGCAGCCCACCAAGCCAGCGCAAGATCTGCCCCAAGGGACAGCCAGGATGCGAGCGGCCCCTGCTCCTGCGCCGACCAAGCGGCCAGACTGAAGCCAGCAAACAGCCAGAGCGGCAGATTGGGCCACTGGGCCACCGTCATGGCGCCGGTGTTCCTGTCGCGGAACAGCCAATCGAGCGCCCGCCGGACGGTCGTGGGCGGTGATGGGGCCATGGCTCGAACCTTCCTGCTGCCAGCAGGTGCGTAGCGCCGCATCGGATAGGACCAAGATGAACCGCCGCCTGCGGATCCCGAATTAACGCAGCGGTAACGTTAGTAAACAGAAACCGTCGGTAAATCCCTAACGGAACCTGAAAGGACTCGCGAGAATCCCACGCTTTGGATGATGATCGGACATCGCAGCGGCGGCCCGTCAGCCGAACAACGAGGATCGATCATGAGCGCGCGCCTGGAAGATCTGAAGTTCATGCTGACGCTCAGCGCCGTCGTTCTCTTCGGCAGCGGCCTCGACATCATCCTGCGCTGATGGCACCGGTCAGGTGGGCCGGCAGGGCCGGGCCGCCGCGCACGATGGCGCGTCCGAGCGCCGAGCGGGCTGCCGAAGGGCGGCCCTGCAATCCGCTGCCGCGTCCCGGTGTGAACGGGACGGCGACCGCGTGCGACGCGAAGTCCACGCGGCGGGGTGTTCCGGCGGTGGCGGACGGGATCTGCCCGGAGCGGAGAAAGCTCCGTAATTCGGCGGCCTTCGCCTGGCGTTCCGTCCGTATCCGGAGCACCGCGATCACGAGGCCGACCAGCCCGGCCGCCTCCAGGAACGCCGCGACCACGTAGCCCGAAGCCATCCGTTTCCACCAACCGTATCGAGGGAGTTGCCGCTGTTGCTGCGGCCGTCTCCGCTCTGCGCCGCGATGGTTAGCGAGACCTTAACGGCTACGTAGATCGCCGCAGGTCCGCCGGTGCCGTCCATTCCTTCGCAACACCAACGTTTCGGCTTATGCCCTTGTCGCAGCAGCGAAACTCAAGCGCGGTCACGCGCCTGGCGGCACGCGCCCATGCGTGTTCAGGAGCCTGTGAACGCCGGTCCGCCCTACCACATGTCGAGGGCGACGCGCGCCTCGTCCGACATGCGGCTCTGATCCCACGGCGGATCGAACACCATGGTCACCGAACAGGACTGGACGCCCGGCACGGCGCTCACCGCGTTCTCCACCCAGCCCGGCATCTCACCGGCCACCGGGCAGCCCGGGGCGGTCAGCGTCATGTCGATGGCGACCTTCCGATCGTCGCCGATATCGACCTTGTAGATCAGGCCGAGTTCGTAGATGTCAGCCGGAATCTCGGGATCGTAGACGGTCTTCAGGGCCGCGACGATGTCGTCGGTCAGGCGATCGAGCTCCGCCTGCGGGATCGCGGAATCGCCTTCGACGGCGGGGGCGTTCATGCCCCCCGTGATGGTGGCGTCGGTGGTCATCGCTTCACTCTCCCCGGACCCGCGCGGACGGGACCAGCCTCGGATCCAGATATCAGGTAAACAGCATCTCCGCCCTGCCGAGGGCTTCGGCAAGGGCATCGATCTCGGCGGTCGTGTTGTAGAGCCCGAAGGACGCGCGGCAGGTCGAGGTCACGCCGAACCGCTGGAGCAGCGGCATGGCGCAGTGAGTCCCGGCCCGGACCGCCACGCCCTGGCGGTCGATGACCGTGGCGATGTCGTGGGCATGAACGCCCTTCATCTCGAAGGCGATCACACCGCCCTTGCCGGCAGCCGTGCCGATCAGGCGCAGGGCGTTCAGCGCGCCGAGCCGCTCCTGCGCGTAAGCCGTCAGCTTCGCCTCGTGGGCGGCGATCGCGTCGCGTCCCAGCGTCATCATGTATTCCAGCGCCGCGCCGAGGCCGACAGCCTCGATGATGGCCGGGGTGCCCGCCTCGAATTTGTGCGGCGGGTCGTTGTAGGTGACCGCGTCCTCGCTCACCGTCCGGATCATCTCGCCGCCGCCCTGGTAGGGCGGCAGGCGCTCCAGCCATTCCTTCTTGCCGTAGAGCACGCCGATTCCGGTCGGCCCGTAGACCTTGTGGCCGGTGAAGACGAAGAAGTCGCAATCGAGCGCCTGCACGTCGACGGGCTGATGGACCGCGCTCTGTGCGCCGTCGAGCAGGACCGGGACGCCGTGGGCATGGGCGATACGCACGATTTCCGCGGCGGGCGTCACCGTGCCCAGGACGTTCGACATGTGGGTGATCGCCACCATCTTGGTGCGGGGCGAGAACAGCTTCTCGTATTCCTCCACCAGGAAGTTGCCCTGGTCGTCCACCGGTGCCCACTTGATCACGGCGCCCCGGCGCTCGCGCAGGAAGTTCCAGGGCACGATGTTGGAGTGGTGCTCCATGATCGAGAGGATGATCTCGTCCCCCTCCCCGATCAGGCCGGCCCAGCCCATCGACGAGGCCACGAGGTTGTAGGCCTCGGTGGCGTTGCGGGTGAAGATGATCTCGTCCGTGGAGGCGGCGTTGAGGAACTGCCGCGTGGTCTCACGGGCGCCCTCGAAGCCCTCCGTGGCGGCGTTCGCCATGTAGTGCAGGCCGCGGTGGACGTTGGCGTAGCCGGTCTCCATGCAGGAGACCATCGCGTCGATCACCTGACGGGGCTTCTGCGCCGAAGCGGCGTTGTCGAGGTAGACCAGCTTCTTGCCGTAGACCTGCTGGCCTAGGATCGGGAAATCCTTGCGGATCGCCTCGACGTCGTAGGTGGGGGTGAGGACGGGTGCGTTCATCGCTTCTCACTCACTGAGCGCCCACCCTTCGAAGAGGACGGGCCCCCTCCCCCATGCGGGGAGGGGTAGGGGTGCGGGCGGGTCATGAGGCGCCGCCGAGATTCGACCGGCGCCGCTCCCACCTCGGGCTCCTCCCCGCACGGGGGAGGAGAGCGCATCGCGTGCAGGACGGAGCGGGTTGCGGACGCTACACCCGTGCCTTCAGCCAGGCCTCGATCTCGCCGACCAGCGCCGCGCGGGCGCCCTCGTGCGTGACCGCTTCCACCGCCTCGCCCACGAAGGCCTGCACGAGCAGGCTCTCGGCGATCGCGCGCGGCAGGCCGCGGGCCATCAGGTAGAACAGCAGATCGTCGTCCGGCGCACCGCAGGTGGCCCCGTGGCCGCAGGCGACGTCGTCGGCGAAGATCTCCAGCTCCGGCTTGTTCATCATCTGCCCCTCGTCCGTGAGGAGGAGGCAGTCGGACTTCATCTTGCCGTCGGTCTTCTGGGCGGCCTGACGGACGATGATCTTGCCCTGGAACACGCCGGTGGCGTCACCGTCGATGATCCACTTGAACTGCTCGCGGCCGACACCGCCCACGGCGGCATGGTCGGCGAGCAGCGTCGAGTCGGCGAGCTGTCCCCTGCGCAGCATGGCCGCGCCGTTGACGACCACGTTCGTGTCCTCGCCCGCGATGTGGACGAAGATCTGGTGGCGCGACAGCACCGCTCCGGTCACGAGGTTCACGGTTTCCACCTGCCCCTCGGCCTCGACCTTCAACGACAGGGTCGAAAGCGCGATGGTGGCATCGCCCTCGATGTTCAGGCGGGTGTGCCGGAAGGCAGCCTTCGGGCCGACCACCACGTCGAGGGCGTCGTTCGGCTGGCAGGTGAGGCCGTCCGTTCCCTCATGGCTCTCCAGCAGGCTGAACTCCGCGCCCTCACCCAGCTGGACGAGCACGCGGGTCGCCGTGGAGAACGGCGCGTCGCCGGTGCCCACGAAGCGGAGATGCAGCGGCCGCACCGGTTTCGCACCGGCAGCGACCGTGATCACCGCGCCATCGGCCAGGAAGGCGGTGTTGAGTTGGTAGACCGGGTTCTCCCGGGCCTGTGCGACCGGGGCGAGCTGCTTCAGGCCGGCATGGCCCTGGGCGAGGGCCTCCGACATCGGCACGACCGTGACACCCTCGGGGATCGCATCGAGATCCGACAGTTCGCCGATGAGGTGCCCGTTCACGAAGGTCAGGCGCGCGGCCTCGATGCCGGAGAAGCCCTTCGCCTGCGCGACGGCCGCCTTGGCGACCTCGAGGCTCGGCGCATCGGCCGGCGGTGCGGCCTCGGTGATGGCGGCGCGCAGATCCGTGTACTTGAAGGCCTCGACCCGGCGGCTGGGCAGGCCGGTCGCCTCGAAGAAGCGGAACGCCTCCTCGCGGGCGATCGCCGTCTCGCTGGCGAAGCTCTGGCGGGCCGATTCGAACAGCTTCGACAGGCCGGCCTCGGCGGGGGAGCGGAGGTTGGTGACGCCGGCCATGGTTCAGGCCGCCTCGTTGGTGCGATACTCGGCGTAGCCGGAGGCCTCGAGTTCGAGGGCGAGCTCCTTGCCGCCGGTCTTCACGATCTGACCCTTCGACATGACGTGCACGGTGTCGGGCACGATGTGGTTGAGCAGCCGCTGGTAGTGAGTGATGACCAGGAACGAGCGGTTCTTGTCGCGCAGCGCGTTCACGCCCTCGGACACGATGCGCAGGGCGTCGATGTCGAGGCCTGAATCGGTCTCGTCGAGCACGCAGAACTTCGGCTGCAGCAGCGCCATCTGGAGGATCTCCATGCGCTTCTTCTCGCCGCCGGAGAAACCGACGTTGAGGGCGCGCTTGAGCATCTCCTTGTTGATCTCGAGCTTGTCGGCGGCGCCGTTCACCGCCCGGATGAAGTCGGGGGTCGACAGCTCCGCCTCGCCACGCGCCTTGCGCTGCGCGTTGAGGCAGGCCTTGAGGAAGGTCATGGTGCCGACGCCGGGGATCTCCAGCGGGTACTGGAAGGCCAGGAAGATACCGGCCGCGGCGCGCTCGTCGGCGGCCATCTCCAACACGTTCTGCCCGTCGAGCAGGATCTCACCGTCGAGGACCTCGTAGTCCTCCTTGCCGGCGATGACGTACGACAGGGTCGACTTGCCCGAGCCGTTCGGCCCCATGATCGCCGCGACCTCGCCGTCGTTCACGGTCAGGTTCAGGCCGTTCAGGATGCGGTTGTCCTCGATCTGCACGACGAGGTTCTTGATTTCCAGCATGTCAGTCCAAGTCCTTCATAACCATTCGTCTCGCATCGCCCGCAGGAACGCGAAATTCCCGGCCGGGTAGCCGGAGAGATCGCCGATCACCGCGTCGATGCCGCACCGGGGACAGAGGGCGGTGCCATCATCGGCGATCCACCCCGCGATCTCGTCCGGCGCGAAAACCTCGAGGCAGAAGAAGCATCCGCACAGGACGCTGCTCCTGACCTCGTCGGCGTGCCGCGCGCTGTGCCGATGCGCGGCCCGCAGCACGTCGTCGTCGAAACCGCCCAGGCGGTCAGCCCACCGAGCCTTCCAGGCTGATCGAGATCAGCTTCTGCGCCTCGACGGCGAACTCCATGGGCAGCTGCTGCAGCACGTCCCGGACGAAGCCGTTGACGATGAGTGCGGTCGCCTCCTCCTCGGAGAGGCCGCGCTGCTGGCAGTAGAACTTCTGGTCCTCGGAGATCTTCGAGGTTGTCGCCTCGTGTTCGAACACCGCCGAGGCGTTCTTCGACTCGATATAGGGCACGGTGTGCGCGCCGCACTGGTCGCCGATCAGCAGGGAGTCGCAGTTCGTGAAGTTCCGGGCGTTGGAAGCCTTCCTGTGGGCCGAGACGAGCCCCCGGTAGGTGTTCTGCGACCGGCCCGCCGAGATGCCCTTCGAGATGATCCGGCTCGTCGTGTTCTTGCCGAGATGGATCATCTTGGTGCCGGAATCGACCTGCTGCATGCCGTTCGACACCGCGATCGAGTAGAACTCGCCGCGGGAATCGTCGCCGCGCAGGATGCAGGACGGGTACTTCCATGTGATCGCCGAGCCGGTCTCGACCTGCGTCCACGAGATCTTCGAGCGGGCGCCACGGCAATCGCCGCGCTTGGTCACGAAGTTGTAGATGCCGCCCTTGCCCTCGTTGTCGCCCGGGTACCAGTTCTGGACCGTCGAGTACTTGATCTCGGCATCGTCCAGGGCGACGAGCTCGACCACCGCGGCGTGGAGCTGGTTGTCGTCGCGCTTCGGGGCGGTGCAGCCCTCGAGATACGAGACGTAGGAGCCCTTGTCGGCGATGATCAGCGTGCGCTCGAACTGGCCGGTGTCGCGCTCGTTGATGCGGAAATAGGTCGACAGCTCCATCGGGCAGCGCACGCCCGGCGGAATGTAGACGAACGACCCGTCCGAGAACACGGCCGAGTTGAGCGTGGCGAAGAAGTTGTCGGTCACCGGCACGACCGAGCCGAGGTACTTCTTCACCAGCTCGGGATGCTCGCGCACGGCCTCGGAGATCGGCATGAAGATCACGCCGGCCTTCTCCAGCTCCTTCTTGAAGGTGGTGGCCACCGAGACCGAGTCGAACACGGCGTCGACTGCGACGCGGCGCTCCGGCGCGATGCCCTCCAGCACCTCGACCTCGCGGAGCGGGATGCCGAGCTTCTCGTAGGTCTTCAGGATCTCAGGATCGATCTCGTCGAGCGACATCGCTGCCGGACGCTTGGGCGCCGCATAGTAGTAGATGTCGTTGTAATCGACCTTGTCGTAGGAGACCCGCGCCCACTCCGGCTCCTTCATGGTCAGCCAGCGCTTGTAGGCGTCGAGGCGCCACTCCAGCAGCCACGCGGGCTCGTTCTTCTTGGCCGAGATGAAGCGCACGACGTCCTCGGAGATGCCCTTCGCGGACTTCTCCATCTCGATGGTGGTCTCAAACCCGTACTTGTACTGGTCGAGGTCGATCGAGCGGACCCGGTCGATGGTTTCCTGCACGGCAGGCATCAGCGTCTCCTGGGCATCTCCGGCGTCAAGGGCCGGGAAGCGTCTGTCGGATAGCGGGGGCGCGGCCCTCAGGCCGCCTGCCCTCGCCGTCTATATAGGGGCTGCAAGGCCCGTTCGAAGGCGTCGAGGAAGCATGCCACCTCCTCGTCCACCGTGTTCCAGCCGAGGCTGACGCGCAGCGCCCCCCCGGCGAGGTCAGGACCGACGCCCATCGCGGCGAGCGTCGCCGAGCGCGCGACCTTGCCCGACGAGCAGGCCGAGCCCGACGACACCGCCACGCCGGCGAGGTCGAGGGCGATCAGGGCCGAGGGCGCATCGAGGCCCGGGACCGAGAAGCTGAGGGTGTTGGGCAGGCGCTGGGCCCCGGCGGCGAACACCACCGCGTCGGGCGCCAGGGCCCGGATGCCAGCCTCGATCCGGTCGCGCAGCGCCCCGAGGCGCGCGCTCTCCCGGTCGAGTGACTCGCGGGCGATCCGCGCGGCCTCGCCCATGCCGACGATGGCCGGCAGGCACTCGGTGCCGCAGCGCTGCCGGCGCTCCTGCCCGCCGCCCCGCAAAAAGGCGGTCTCCAGGGTGACGCCGTCGGCCAGCACCAGCGCGCCGACACCCTTCGGCGCCGCGAACTTGTGGCCCGACAGGGTCAGCGCGTCGAGGCCGAGGCCAGGCATGTCGAGGGGGATCTTCCCGGCCGCCTGCACCGCGTCGCTGTGGACCAAGGTCCGGCCGTGCTCGCGAGCCAACCCGACGATGTCGGCCAGCGGCTGCACGGCGCCGGTCTCGTTGTTGGCGGCATGGACCGAGACGAGCACGGACTCGTCGGACAGCGCGGCGAGCCGTGTCCCCAGGGCGGCGACGTCGACCACGCCGTCGGCCGTGACCGGCAGCGCCTCCGCGGCCGTTTCCGGGAACCGGTGACCCGCCGCGACGCAGGGGTGCTCCGTCGCCGAGTAGAGCAGCCGGGTCGGAGCTGGCGTGCTGCGGCGACGCAGGGCGCCCGACAGGGCGGCGTTGGCGGCTTCGGTGCCGCCGCTGGTGAAGACGACCTGTTCGGGCCGTGCCGTCACCAGGGCTGCGACTTCGGCGCGGGCCGCTTCAAGAGCGGCCCGGGCGGCCCGACCCTCCGCGTGGATCGAGGACGGGTTACCGTGGAGCATCAGCGCGCGCGCCACCGCCTCGGCGACGGCCGGACGGACCGGAGCTGTCGCATTGTAGTCGAGATAGGCGCGTCCCCGGCTCATCCGCGTTCCGTTAAGTCCTCTGCTGCGGCGCGTCACAATTCCTTGCCCGCGCACCGGCTCGCCGTGCTAAGGCGCGCCGAGAGAATGAGATCCCGCCGCCCCAATCCGGTCGGCGTGGCAGCCGGCGCGAAGCTTCAGGCGGCTTCTTTAGAATAGTTCTAATCATCTAGAACCATTCTAAGACTGCTTTTATGGGGCGCGCGCGACGAGTCAAGGCTGCCGCGTCGCCGTGCCGATCGCCCGGCGGGCGATCTCGAGAGTGAGAGACGAGCGATGCCCGAAGTCATCTTCACCGGCCCGGCCGGCCGCCTGGAAGGCCGTTATCAAGCCCCCAAGAAGCGCGGTGCGCCGATCGCCATCATCCTGCACCCGCACCCCCAGTTCGGGGGTACGATGAACAATCAAATTGTGTACAACCTTTTTTACACCTTCGCCAATCGCGGTTTCGCAGCCCTGCGTTTCAATTTCCGCGGGGTCGGCCGCAGCCAGGGCTCCTTCGATCACGGCTCGGGCGAGCTGTCGGATGCCGCCGCCGCCCTCGACTGGGTGCAGTCGGTCAACCCCGAGGCGAAGTCCTGCTGGATCGCCGGCGTGTCGTTCGGTTCGTGGATCGGCATGCAGCTCCTGATGCGCCGCCCCGAGATCGAGGGCTTCATCTCCATCGCCGCGATGGCGAACCGCTACGACTTCACCTTCCTGGCCCCCTGCCCCTCCTCCGGCCTGTTCGTGCACGGCTCCGAGGACCGGGTGGCGCCCGCCCGCGAGGTCATGCCGGTGATCGAGAAGGTGAAGACCCAGAAGGGCGTCATCATCGAGCACCAGATGGTCGATGGCGCGAACCACTTCTTCGACGGCAAGGTCGAGGAACTGACACAGACGGTGGACACCTATCTCGACAAGCGCCTGGGCAAGCGCGAGGAGGCGGCCTGACCGAACCGGTCCCGCGCCTTGACGGGGGGAGCCCCGGAGGAATAGGGCGCGGACTTCGGAATTGAGACTCACCTTCGCAGGTCTGATGTCAGATAGCCCGTCCGATCAACCCGTGGTGCTCCTGGTGGAGGATGACGGCCTCCTGCTGATGGAGGCCTCTGACACCCTTGCGGATGCGGGCTTCACCGTCGTCGAGGCGACGCACGCCGACAAGGCGCTGAAGGTCCTGGAGAACCGTGACGATGTCGGCGTCCTGATGACCGACGTCGACATGCCGCAGGGCTCGATGGACGGTTTCGCCCTCGCCCGCCTCGTGGCGTATCGCTGGCCGTCGATCCCCGTTCTGGTGGTGTCGGGCATGGGCACGCCCGGTCCCAACGACATGCCGGAGGGCGCCCGGTTCATTCCGAAGCCCTACGAGCCGACCACCCTGGTCCGAACCCTGCAGGCCTTCCTCCGCCGCGCGGCGTGACGCACGGATCCGCTCGGGCTGACGCCCCGGTCCGGGCATCGAACACCCGACCGAGAGCCATGACGGATCAGAACCGACCGCACCGTTTCGCGACCCGGGCCATCCATGCCGGCGCGGCGCCGGACCCCGCCACGGGCGCGCGGGTCCAGCCGATCTACTTCACCAACGGCTTCGTGTTCGACTCGACCGAGCAGGCGGCGGACATCTTCGCCGGCCGGCGGACCGGCTTCTCGTATTCCCGCGGCTCGAACCCCACCGTCGCCGCGCTGGAACGTCGCATCGCCGATCTCGAGGGCGCGAAGGCCGGCGTGGCGGTGTCTTCAGGACAGTCCGCCATGCAGCTGGTCCTGATGACGCTGATGAAGAGCGGCGACGCCTATGTCGCGTCGCCGCGCCTGTTCGGCGGGTCACTCGGTCTGATGCGCCGCCTCGATGGGCGCTACGACCTGAAGCCCCGCTTCGCACGCGGCATGGCCCCGGAGGATTTCGAGGCGGCCATCACCCCGGACTGCCGGGCCATCTTCTGCGAATCGATCGTGAATCCCTGCGCATCGGTGGTGGACCTCGATGGGATCGCCGCGGTGGCGCGGCGCCACAATCTCCCGCTCGTCGTGGACAATACCCTGGCCTCGCCGGCCCTGATCCGACCGATCGAGCACGGCGCCGACATCGTCTGGCACTCGACCTCGAAGTTCCTGAGCGGCTCCGGCCAGACCATCGGCGGCGTGATCTGCGACGCCGGCCGCTTCGACTGGGAAAAGGCCGGCGGCTACAACCTGATCACCGAGCCCTGGCCGGACTATGACGGCCTCGTCCTGACCAAGGCCTTCCCCGCAACCCCGTTCGCGGCCGCCTGCCGGTTCTTCGGCCTGCGCGACCTCGGGCCCGGCCTGTCGCCGATGAACGCGTTCCTGACGCTCATGGGCATCGAGACCCTGCCGTTGCGCATGGAGCGGCACTGCGCCAATGCGCGGGCGGTCGCGGCCTTCCTCAAGGACCATCCGGCGGTGGATTGGGTGAGCTATCCGATGCTGCCGGGACAGCCCGGGGAGGACCTCGCCCGGCGCTACACGCCGAACGGGCCGGGCTCGATCTTTACCTTCGCCCTGAAGGGCGGCGAGCGGGCGGCCCTGACGTTCATCGCCGCCCTGGAGCTGATCTCGCACCTCGTGAACATCGGCGAGATCAAGTCGCTGGCGATCCACCCGTCCTCGACCACCCACCGGCAGCTGCCGGAACACGAGAAGGCCGCCGCGCAGGTCGGGCCCGAAACCGTTCGCCTCTCCATCGGATTGGAGGACGAGGCCGACCTGATCGCCGATCTCACGCAGGCCTTGGACCGGCTGGGCTGAGCGAGACGCTCGCGTCCGAGGGGCGTGCGGCCCCTCTCCTCATCCGCCGCAACCGCAGCGAACCACGGCAATGTGCGCTGGCCGTCATCGCCCTGCTGGATTGCCGCGCCCCGGTCGCGAAGACGGCGACGGCGAGACCTCGCAAGGGCCTGACCTCTCGCGTTCGATCCTCGTCCGGTCCAGAGAGGAAGCCCGCCCCTCTGGATCGTCGCCGGGCCGCCGAGCCTCCGCTCAGCGCCGCCGTTCCAGGATCGACACGTAGTTGGCGACCGCCGCGCCGCCCATGTTGAAGATCCCGGCGAGTTCCGCACCGGGCACCTGCATCTCGCCGGCGTCGCCCATGAGCTGGAGGCAGGCCATCACGTGCATCGACACGCCGGTGGCGCCGACCGGATGGCCCTTGGCCTTCAGGCCGCCGGACGGGTTGATCGGCAGCCGCCCGCCCTTCTCGGCCAGGCCCTCGCGCACCACGCGGTAGCCCTCGCCGGGGGCTGCGAGGCCCATCGCCTCGTATTCGATCAGCTCGGCGATGGTGAAGCAATCGTGGGTCTCCACGAAGGAGAGGTCCTCGTTGGCGATCCCGGCCTGCGCGCGGGCCTTCTCCCAGGCCATCCGCGCGCCCTTGAACTCCGCCGGGTCGCGGCGGGACAGCGGCAGGATGTCGTTGACGTGGGCCCGGGCACGGAAGCCGATCGCCCGCTCCAGACCCTCCGCCGTCTCGGCATCCGCCACAACCAGGGCCGCCGCGCCGTCCGAGATCAGCGAGCAGTCGGTGCGCCGCAGGGGAGCGGCCACGTAGGGGTTCTTCTCCGAGACCCGGTTGCAGAAGTCGAAGCCGAGATCCTTGCGCAGCTGCGCGTAGGGATTGCCGACGCCGTTGCGGTGGTTCTTGGCGGCGATCCGGGCCAGCTCCTCGCTGCGGTCGCCGTAGCGCTGGAAATAGCCCGCCGCGATCCGCCCGAACACGCCGGCGAAGCCGCCCTCGATGTCGGCCTCCTCCTTCCGGTAGGAGGCGCCCAGGAGGATGTCGCCGGTCTCGGCGACGGTCTTGGCCGTCATCTTCTCGGCGCCGATCACAAGGGCCACGCGGCCGCGGCCGCTGTCGACGAAGTCGAGGGCCGCGTAGAGGGCCGCCGACCCGGTGGCGCAGGCGTTCTCCAGATGGGTCGCCGGGGCGTGGGCGAGGCCGGGCCGATTCACCGCCACCAGCGCGCCCTCGAAGCCCTGCTTCGAGAAGCCGGTGTTCATCGAGCCCACATAGATGCCGTCGACCTGGGATTCCTCGACGCCGGCATGGGCCAGCGCCTCGCCCGAGACCCGGGCGATCAGCCCTTCGACATCCGGCTCCTCCAGCTTGCCGAAGGGTGTGTGGGCCCAGCCCACGATGCAGGCGCGCGTCATCCGGTGACCTCCCGAGTCTTGCGCGGACGATGGGCCCGCCGTGGCCGGCGATCAAGACGTGCCGACGGCTCTTCGGAGCTTACTGCCTGCATGAGTGTCCTTCACGCAGGTCGTTTTCAGCGCAGGTGGAACGCGATCCACGCGACCCCGGCCAGCACCAGCGCGGTCAGCAGACCCTGGGCGAATGCGCGCTGGCGGTTCCTCACCGGTGGAACAGCTCCGGATGGCGTGCCCGGAGCGCCAGGATCAGGGTGAGCGTTTTCAGGTCGGTGATCTCGGCGCGGTCGGCCCGGGCGGCGAGCTCGGCCAGCGGGATCTCGACGACCCGGATGTTCTCGTGCTCGCCCTCGGCCCCGCCGCCAGCCTCGGCCCGATCAGGCAACCTGTAGATCGCGAGGTACAGGTGGATCTCCTCGGTGGTGAGGCTCGTGCAGGAATAGGTGGCGCCGATGAATTCCAGGGCGTGCAGGCGCAGGCCCACCTCCTCAATCGCCTCCCGGCGGGCATTCTCCTCAGGGCAGCGGTCATCGATCAGGCCGACCGGGGCTTCCAGCAGGACGTGCTCGCCGGCCGCGAATAGGGGCGGGACCCGCAACTCGCGCACGAGAGTCGAGATCTGCCGCTCCGGGTGGTAGGGCAGGATCCCCACCGAGTTGCCGTGATCTTCGATTTCCCGCTCGACCACGGCGCCGTACGGCGAGGCGCACCTGCGCGATGCCGAACCGGCTCCAGCCCTCGTGGAGGAAGCGGATGTTCAGGATCTCGGCCTTCATGCGCACTCCCATCTCTGATCGCCCTACACGGAAGCGTGTCTTCAAGTTCCGGGAACGCGGGCGCCCGCCGTGACGTTCGGTCGGGCATGCGCATGGCCACGCTTCCGCGGGGCGCGCTCCGGTCAGGATCGATGCGGGCAGGACCGATCAGCGGACTCAGAAGGCGCTCGGGGCGTGATGGCCTCGCGATCTGGGTCGCCCTAGCACTGACCTACATGGTCTTTGCCGGCTCGGTGAGCGTGAACGAGGGACTCGCCGCCCTCGTCTGCGCCAGCCTCGGGACGCTGTGGTGGTGGGGCGTCGGCCGGCGCGGCGGCGTGCGGTTCCGCTTCGACCGGGGGACGCTGCGGCCGATCTGGCGGGCCCTGCGCGGCTTGCCCCGCGAGACCGTTCAGGTGGGCGGCCAGCTGGTGAGGGCCCTGCGCGGCGGCGGCGCCGGCGGCGGGACGACCCGCGAGCGGAGCGCCTCCGACTTCGCCTGGGCGACGCCCGACGGTGCGACGGCGCCGGCCGCGCGGGCCGTCGGACTGCTCGCTGCCTCGCTCGCCCCCGACAGCTACGTCCTCACCCTCGACCGCGATCACGGAACGGTGGTGACGCACGGCCTGGAGGAGGCCCGATGACGGTCTGGACGGCCGCCATCCTGGCGCTGCTGCCGCCGCTCGCCGTCGCGGCGGCTTTGGCGTGGCGGGGCCGGCCCGGCCAGCGCTTCGCCGCCTACCAGCTCGCCGGCAGCGTCACGGTCCTGATCCTGACGCTCATGGCCTTCGCCACGGACCAGGCTTCGATCACCGACCTCGCCCTCACCCTGGTTCTGCTCAACCTGCCCGGCACGATGCTGCTCGCCGTCTTCCTGGAGCGCTGGATATGAGCGTCGTCATCGGTGTCCTGCTGGTCCTCGCGGTGGCGGTGACGTGGCTCGCCGCGCTCGCCCTGTGGCGCCTGCCGCGGGCCCTCGACCGGCTGCACGCGCTGGCCTTCCTCAACGTCGCGGCCTCAGTCCTCGTCACGGTGGCGGCGTTCCTCGCCGACGGCGTCTCCGGGCGCTCGCTCAAGATCCTGGTGATGATGGTGGTGTTCCTCGCCTGGGCGGCGGTGCTGTCGCACGTCTCCGGCCGGGCCGTGCTGATGCGCGAGGGGCGCTCGGCATGACGGCGATCCTGCCGCTGCTGTTCCTGTTCGCCGCGATCTCGGGCACAGCCGTGGTCCTCGTGCGCGATCCCGCCCGGCAGGTCTTCGCCATCGCGGTCAACGGGCTCGCCCTGGCGATCCTGTTCGACGCCCTTCAGGCGCCCGACGTCGCCCTGTCCGAACTGGCGGTCGGCACTGCGGCCGTCCCGCTCCTCTTCCTCGTGGCGCTCATGGCGGTGAAGACCCAGCCGCCCGAGGAGGATTCGTGAGCCCGAACGCTCGGATCTTCCTTCTGGCCCTCGCGGGCCTCGTCCTGCTCCCCGGCGCGGCGGCGGTGATCGCCGGCTTGCCGCCCTTCGGATCGACGATCGCGCAGTATGGCGAACGCATCAACGCGGTCGCCCCCGAGGCGCGGCACGTCGCCAACATGGTCAGCGCCATCAACTTCGACCTGCGCGGCCTCGATACCCTCGGCGAGGAGTTCATGCTGCTCGCGGCGATCACCGGCACGGTGGTGCTGCTGCGCGGGCGGCGCGGCGAGGGCAACACCGCGCGCGCCATGCGCCGGCCCGGCCGCGCCGTGATCCCGCGCTCGGAGGCCGTCGTGCTCGCCTGCCGGATCGCCGGCCCGCTCACCGCGCTGTTCGGCCTCTACGTCGTGCTGCACGCGACCGTGACGCCGGGCGGCGGCTTCCAGGGCGGCGTCATCCTCGCCTCCGGGACCCTGCTGATCTATCTCGGCGAGGGCTATGCCGGCTGGCGCGACGCCATCCGCAGCCACTGGCTCGACGCCCTGGAGGGCGGGGGCGCGCTCCTCTTTGCCCTGTGCGGGCTGGCGCCGATGCTCACCGGCGCCGCCTTCATGCAGAACATCCTGCCGCTCGGCACCTTCCGCGACCTGTTCTCGGGCGGCCTGATGCTCGTCGAGAACCTCGGCGTCGCCTTGGCGGTGACGGGCGGCTTCACGCAGCTCTTCCTGGAATTCATGGAGGAGACCCGCGAGGCGCGCGAGCCCGAGGAACCGGGGGAGGAATCCGCGTGAGTGTTCTCCCCTACGCGGTTGCCGCGTGGCTGTTCGGGATCGGTCTCTACGGCATCGCCACGAGCCGCAACTTCATCCACCTCGTGGGTTGCCTCGGCGTCTGCCAATCGGCGACCTACGTGCTCCTGCTCGGCCTCGGCTATCGCTGGGGCAGCATCGCGCCGATCTTCTACGACCACCCGCCGGGAACGCCCGCCGTCGACCCGGTGATGCAGGCGCTGGTGCTCACCGACATCGTGGTCGGCGCAACGCTCACCGCGCTTCTCCTCGTCCTGACGATCCAGGCCTACAAGCGCGGCGGCAGCCTGGACCCTGAGAAGCTCCGGCCGATGCGCGCGGGCGGCCAGTCCGGGCGCGATCGGGGATCGAACCGGGTGGGCGATGGGGAGCGGAAAGCCTCGTGACCGCTTTTCCCGCCGCCCTCCTCCCGCTACCGGTCGCCATCCCGCTCTTGATCTGCGCGGCGATGCTGGCGACCGCCCATTTCCTGCCAGGCCGCCTCCCCGACATCCTGGCGACGCTGGCGGCCTTGAGCGTCGCGGTGCTCTGCGGCGTCATCGCCGTGCATGCCGCCGACGGGCCCCTGGTCTACTGGTTCGGCGGCTGGGAGCCGCGCGACGGCGTCCATCTCGGGATCGGCTTCTCGGTGGACGAGGCCAGCGGCTGGGTCGCGGCCTTCATCGGCCTCCTCTACGCCCTGACCTTCGTGTTCGCCTGGGGCTTCTTCGATCGCACCCACGGCCACTTCCACATCCTGATGCTGTTGTTCCTGGCCGCCATGGTCGGGTTCTGCTTCACCCGCGATATGTTCAACCTGTTCGTGTGGTTCGAGGTGATGAGCGTCGCGGCCTTCGCGCTGACGGCCTACCATCTGGCGGAATCGTCCCTGGCAGGTGCCATCAACTTCACCGTGGTCAACAGCCTCGCGGGCTTCCTGATGCTCGGGGGCATCGGGCTGATCTACGCCCAGACCGGCACGCTCGATTTCGAGGGCATCGCGGCCGCCGTGGCGCGAGGCGGCCGGGATCCGGTGGTGGCTGGAGCCTTCTGCCTCGTGGCGTCCGCCCTGATGATCAAGGGCGCGATCGTGCCGTTCCAGTTCTGGCTCGCCGACGCCCACGCGGTGGCGCCGAGCCCGGTCTCGGTGATCTTCTCGGGGGCGATGGTCTCGCTCGGGCTGTTCGGCCTCGCGAAGGTGAGCGCCGTCGTGTTCGGCGGCTCCGATCAGGTTCGGCACGCCCTGCCGGCGCTCCTCATCGGCCTGGGCAGCTTCACCGCCTTGTTGGGCGGCTGGATGGCCCTGCTGCAGCGCCACCTGAAGCGGATGCTCGCCTTCTCGACGATCTCGCATGCCGGGATCATGCTCACCGGCCTCGGGGCCCTCTCGGTGGACGGGACCGGCGGGATGCTGCTCTACGTGGTGGGCCACGGGCTGGTGAAGGGGGCCCTGTTCATGATCGCCGGCATCCTGCTCGCGACCCAGGCCAGCATCGACGAGATCGCCCTGCGGGGTCTCGGACGGGGGATCTGGCCCGCCGGGATCGCCATGGGTCTGGCCGGGCTGCTGCTCTGCGGCCTCCCGCTCGGCGTGCTCGATCAGGGCACGCGCCTGGTCCAGGGCGCGCTGGCGCAGCAGGGGCACGGGATCGCGCTGGCGGCCGGCGCCATCGGCGCGGCCCTGACGGGGGCGGCGGTGCTCCGGGCGGCAGGACGCATCTTCCTGGGCCTGGGGCCCGATCCCGGCGACGAGGCCGGGGCACCGAGCGAGGACGAGCGCGAGAAGGCCAATCGGCCGCTCTGGCTGATGCTG